>DAOVBK010000172.1 GCA_030670605.1 Candidatus Stahliibacteriota bacterium | reverse complement strand
TATGTCGATGACATTTTTGGTGAAGGTCTCGGTGATTACGATTTTATCAATAACACGTGGCGACTCACGAAAAGAAATTGTCTCCCATCCAATCATATTACGGATATTGCAACAAATGAACATGGTGTGTTTGTTGCGCATGGAACACGTTCAGCTACTGCGAAGGGTTTCAGCTGGTTTGATACAAGCGGCGCCTGGAACAGTTATACAGGCGATTCGATTTTACCATCCAACCAGGTTCATCGCTGCGAAGCATATCGAGACGGAAAGGTGTGGTTTGCAATCAATCCGTTTGAGAATGATTCTGCGTCGGTGATGCTATTCTCTTTTGATGCAGAGCAGAATACATGGCAGTTTATCAATAACGGATACAATAATATGGATGGGACAATCGCAGTGTGGGATATTACATTTGATTTCGAAGGTAATATGTACCTGACGCTGGCAGGACCATCAGACCGGCTATGGGTGCTTGATTCACTGCTGACAATACCGTACGCGCTGGGCGAGCGGACCCCTGGTTTCAACTGCGAAATTGCAGTGGATTCATCAGGTCGGATCTGGAGTACGGTGGTAGGTGCAGAAGGCGGGCTCATTATGATTGATACCAAAGGAACGCTGTTTGACCGGAACGATGATGTTTACCAGAAGTTCACACAATCCGACGGGTTGCTGAGTCGTGATGCGTTCGGCTGCGTTGTTGGTACAGATGATGTCCTCTACGTGGCAAATGGAACAGATCTTCTTATATATAATGAAGGTGCATTTTCTGGTTTGACCGGCCTCTCATCTGCAGACCACTTCGATGTTGAGATTGATTCCCAGGGCAGAATCTGGGTCATGACACGAGATGGCATATACTACTTTGATCCTGAACTCGATATTAGCGGCGGATTTGGTTACAACGATTTTGGTATTCACATACGATTCCTTGAATCATCAAATGAGCTTATTCAGGTGCAAGGTTTTACGTTTGACGGGCTCCGTCAATGCTTCTGGCTTGGCGGTGAAACCGGGTTACTACAGCTCGCGATCCAGTCCGATACATCATCCCTGTTGGACAGTGTTACTATTTACCCAAATCCAGTTGTCGGACATGACATTGTGAGGATAGGAAACATCCCTACTGATTCTCGTGTGACGATCTATTCTCTATCAGGGAGAAAAGTTGCCGAAAACCTTACGCCAGATCCAGCATTTGGCGAAGTCGTCTGGCTGATACCAGATGATGTTGGTAGTGGGGTGTATGTAGTACTGATACAATCAGATAGATATGGAAAGACCGTGAGTAAGTTTGCGATAGTTAGGTGAACGCATAAAAGCTTCATCCCCAAGCAAAAATCCAATGCAGAGAAAAAAGATAAAGGTCAAAGGTATTGTGCAGGGAGTTGGATTTCGTCCTTTTGTGTACCGGCGTGCGCATGACCTATCTCTGAGCGGTTATGTCCGTAATACGACTGATGGTGTTGATATTGAGGTACAAGGCAGTTCGGATAGGGTCGCGAGATTCATACGTGAACTACGTTTAGAAAAACCTCCTGCGGCACGGATCGACAATGTGACAGCAGAAACAGTGCCAGTACGTAACGAAAAAAGTTTTGACATCAAGGTGAGCGGGCAGTCACAAGGAATTACACAGATATCACCAGATATTGCGACATGTACCGATTGTCTCGCCGAGATGTATGATTCGTGCGACCGGCGTTATCACTTTCCTTTTATTAATTGTACAAACTGTGGACCTCGCTACTCGATAATACAGATGACCCCCTATGACCGTCAGCGCACATCAATGCGTTGCTTTGCGATGTGCAGCGACTGTGAGCATGAATTCAAGAGCGTGTTTGACCGCCGATTTCACGCACAACCAGACTGTTGTTCTGTTTGCGGGCCTGTATTTGAGCTTCGCACAATCGACAAAAAAAAGGTAAGAAATGTTGAGTCTATTGCCGAGACCGCGCGCTTACTCAAAAGGGGTAAGATAATTGCGATCAGGGGAATCGGTGGTTTCCACATCGCGTGTGATGCGACGAATAGTCAGGCGGTCAGGCGACTGAGAGAACTCAAGCACAGGCCAACCAAACCGTTTGCGATTATGGCTGCCGCAAAAGATATCAATACGATAGCATTCATGAACAGAGACGAAGAGAAAATTCTTGCTGCTCCAGTTGCTCCGATACTACTGCTCACAAAAAAGAAAAGTGTGATTTGCGAGGAGGTCGCACCGAACAATCCATACCTCGGTATCATGGTTCCCTATGCACCGGTGCATTATCTGTTGCTGAATCATATTCCGTTTCTCGTTATGACAAGCGCCAACATTCAAGATGAGCCAATAGTGAAAGAAGACGAAGAGGTCATTGAGAAACTTGGCACTATTGTATCTCATTACCTCACACATAACCGGGGAATTGAGAACAGGTGTGATGATTCAATCGGATTCTATCTGGACGGTAAGGGGTTTTCGATTCTAAGAAGGTCACGTGGTTACGTACCAGTACCCGTCGGTCTGCCGCGTGATGTCGTACCGACACTTGCGGTGGGTCCGTATTTGAAGAATACGTTCACGCTCGCACATAAACGTGATGCATACATGTCTCCCCATATTGGTGACCTCGATAATCTGGAGACGCTCACGTTTTTCAATGAGATGATTGCCAAGTACGAAAGATGGTTCAGGATCAAACCAGAGCTCATCGTCCATGACCTACATCCTGATTATCTTTCAACCAAAATTGCCCAGGATATGCCTGGCAAAAAAGTTGCGGTGCAACATCATATGGCACATATTGTCTCCTGCCTCGGCGAGCATCAGGTTTATGATGATGCAATTGGTATTGCGTTTGATGGCACTGGATATGGCACCGATGGCAAGATATGGGGAGCTGAGTTTTTTATCGGCAATCTCGGTCAGCAAAAGAGAGTAGCCCACCTTGAGTACCTGCCACTGCCTGGTGGTGAAGCGAGTATACGGAAGCCATACCGCATTGCACTTGCCTATTTGTACAAGCTGTTGGGAAGAAAAAGCCTTCCCCGTGTGCAGGGTCGCTCGCGCCGGACGGTTAGTCAACGTGAAACACAGATGCTCGTGGGACTTGTACAGAAAGAACACAACATTGTCTATACTTCAAGTATGGGACGGCTCTTTGACTGCATTGCATCACTGGTCGGATTAGTACAGGAAATCACCTATGAGGCAGAAGCAGCAATCAATCTTGAGTACATTGCGGCTCGGGGAGTACGTAAATCCTATCCGTATCAGATCACCGAGACAGAACCGCTTGTGATTAAGGTGCATGACTTGATTGAACGTGTCGTGGATGATATTGTGCACGGCGTCGAGAGCTCAACCATTTCGGCGAAATTCCATAACACGGTAGCAACATTTTCACTTGATGTTGCGAAAAAACTGAGTAAGATGTGTGGTGTGAAAAAGGTTTGTCTCTCTGGAGGGGTTTTTCAGAATCGTTATCTTCTGAATCTCATGATCGATACTTTTGAGAATGACGGATTCACTGTGTACGTCCACCGTACGCTGCCAACGAATGACGGATGCATTTCGTATGGACAGACGATAATGGGGAACGCAATAAGTGGGAAATAGGAAGTGAAAAGTGAGAGATAAGAAATGGGAAATAGGAAGTGAGAAGTGGATATAATGTCAAATTACAAATGTCAAATGTCAATTGAAGCCCAAATGCCTAGATGTCAAGTGCTAAGCACTAGAGAATTCTGGTTCAAGAAGCATATCCGTCTGGAATTTACCATTTGGATTTCATTTGTAATTTGTCATTTGGAACTTGGTTCTTGGTATTTGGGACTTTCTTAGTGTTTAGAGCTTGGGGTTTATTAATATGTGTCTAGGTGTTGTTGGTAGGATAGAAGAAATCAAAGATGAGATGGCCGTTGCCGAGATAATGGGAGTACGCCGTGAGATCTCGATTGTCTTGGTTCCGGACATCAAAGTCGGTGAGTATGTAATGATCCATGCAGGTTTTGCCATTAAACCGATCGATGAAGAAGCAGCAAAAGAGACAGAAGAACTTCTGGTGGAGTTTTTGAAACATGCACGCGAAGGCGTGCGCAATCCCAAACTTTAAACCCTAAATCCTAAGACCGTATTCGTGGTTCGTACGTCGTACTCGTACAGACTAGACTTCTCGACTCGCTCACGCTCGCTCGAAGAATAATGTCTTGTATTGTTCGAGCAAGTTCCGTAAGGAACGCGTCGAGAACCTTTCTGCATTCTCTGCGGTATTTCTGTGTATTCTGTGTTTGGAATTTGGTTTTTGGAACTTCCTTAGAGTTT
>DAOVBK010000016.1 GCA_030670605.1 Candidatus Stahliibacteriota bacterium | reverse complement strand
ATACAAAAGACCTTCTCGTTTATATTATTCGCAGAGATTCACAGTGTGCTGAGTGTGGCATAGGATTACTGCACGGTTCGTTTCTCTATCTGGAAAAGGGTAAGCCTCTGTGTCTTTCATGTGCTGATATAGACCATCTCGAGTTTCTTGGAAGCGGAGATAGGGCTCTGA
The DNA here is from genome assembly GCA_030670605.1 of Candidatus Stahliibacteriota bacterium. Lineage (GTDB taxonomy): Bacteria > Hydrothermota > Tepidihabitantia > SM23-42 > SM23-42 > DAOVBK01. The sequence goes on along the minus strand of DAOVBK010000016.1, from coordinate 12,762 downwards.
CACTTCGTGCTAAGAAGTACTCGAAGGTACATGCGATCGTGTTACAGTGGAGTCGAGCTCGTAAACGCTATGAACGGCAGGGTATTTTGGCAGAGAGTGAGGCGATTGAGCAGGCGATGCAGGAATGCCTTTCTGATGTAGAATTGCGCGAAGAGCGCAGAAAGCGTGAGGCGCTGAGACGAGCTGAACTCGATACTACATACGTTGAAGAATTCGCTTCGCATGTCCGACAGCTCTTGCCTCATTGTCCAGAAAAAGATGCATCTAGGATTGCAGAGCATGCCTGCGAAAAGTACAGCGGTCGAATTGGACGTACTGCAATGGCAAAACAATTTGATTCAGAAACAATCCTGCTTGCAGTTAGAGCATATATTCGGCATGCGTATACTGGCTATGACGAGCTTCTCATGAGAAGGTATGAACGTTCTATTGCGCGAAACTTGGTTCAGGATAAGGTAGATAAAGTCCTCAGGAAGTGGCAAAAGTAGCTGATATTTGCGTGTGAAAAAGCGAAAAACAATTCAGCGCAGATAAGGAGTACTTGAGGCAGCAGTCCTATGTAGCAATGCATTCGACAATTTTATGATTGACGAATGAACGAAACCACAATCCTCGTCCACACGTGAGAAACGGAGAAGGGGAGCATGGGAGACACGGAGTCACCCTCCCCTTAATCCCCTCCCGTCAAGGGAGGGGAGATGGGAATTGGAGATTCGTGAGGTTGGGGTCCTCTCTCTTTGTTCATCTCAATATACTCGATACAGGCGAGACACATTCGCTCGCGATGACAGGGGGCAGAATGTGTATTGCCCGGCAGGTCTATTTGTTAACAAATGATGTGTTTTCGATGTGGTTGCTTATGTAGAACAAGGGTGAAACGTGTGACTCTTACCTTCAGAAGAGTTCATAGTGCAGCGTTTCATCAATCGTGATCAGGGCATAATGCTGGGGGAATGTACCGGGATTGATGATAATGGTTTTGCCGATGGTGTCCATACCTCGTGCCTCATGAATATGCCCGCAAACGACGAGGTCAGGCTGAAACGCCTCAATGAACGTTCTAACAGCGGTACTCCCCACATGTTTACCTAAAAACACCTTATCGACCTTCGTATTTACGGGAGGCGGGTGGCTTACGAGGATGTGGAAACGCGTATCGTGTTTCTGGAACCTTTGCAGCACGTTTTCAATCTGGTCGTCACTCGACTCCTGGAACGTGTTGAATGGAGATGGATTACTTCCTCCGAGTCCGTAGAAGCTTGTGTCTCCAACGACTCGTGACTCACCATGAAGGTTAATACCTTGAGCGACGAGGAGCTGATTGACCGATTCCTGATCGCAGTTGCCATGAACAGCAAGAATAGTGCTATTCAGGTTCTTGAACGTATTGAGCACCCTTTTTGCATCTTCATCATTGCCGAAATGGGTGATGTCACCGGCAATAATGGTCAGGTCAACTTTTTTCAGTATTTTGCTGAGCTCTGGATTGATGTGCGTACGACCATGGATATCAGTTGTCGCACAGATTCTCATGGTGTTTGTTCAAAGAATGATACTGGTTGCGTTGTCGATCTCACGTTATTTCCAGTTCAAAGCGTGCGCCTAAGCTCAGGTTGGTGAAGTTGTCCTTCCATGCTACTTTGAAAAGTTCTGCAGCACGCTCGCCCGTGCAGTGACTCGGCCCGACCATTTTTACACCGATTTCCTGCAGTTCCATAATGATGTGTCGGATTTCCTGATCACTCATTCCAGTGAGGTGAAAACCACCGAAGAGCAGGATGATTTCTTTGCCGAATAATTCTCTCGCCTTTGCTGCAATAGCAACAACCCCAGGGTGTGCACAGCCAGTAATAACGATGAGGCCGTCTTTGGTATCAATGATGAGAGCGTGTTCTTTGATACCCATTCCTTCCATTTCGCCTGTTGAGTGAACATTTCTGCATATTTCCATAGACTTAGTGATACAGGTGAATCGGGCTCCTTGTTCTGCGATACTGCTTGTGAGTTCGTCTGGCGATGATAATGGGAGAAAGATTTCTACATCGTTGTGCTCCTTTAGTAAATCATTGAGGCCACCAGTATGGTCCCAGTGTATGTGTGACAAAAAAACGATGTCGATGTTCTGTGGTTTAATGCCCCGTAGTTCCATGTTTTTGAGTAAAATAGGCCCGTCGCTACCCGTATCAAAGAGTACACTTTTTTCTGTTCCCTGTATGAAGCATGACATGCCCCATTGCGTTGTCAGATTTGTGTCATATGCGACGTTGTTATAGACAATGGTTAGAGTGATCTGACGTTTAGCGGTCATGCTGTTCATGTGTGGAAGGCATATGCCATGTACTAGGGACTTCTATAATATTGTTTCCAAGGTGCACGTTTGTTGTTTTTGTAATCACGGATTGCGCACTGGAGCGTGTTTGCTGCGAGCAGCGCGCAGTGCTTGCTCTCATCCGGTAATCCGCCGCAGAATGCAAGCACTCGTTCTTGGTTGATCTTTTTTGCTTGTTCTATTGTTTTCCCTGTTGCCATCTCGGTAATGATACTTCCGCAGGCGATTGAAGGGCCGCATCCATCTGTATCATACGTACATTTCTTGATAGTCGCATTCTTGACCGTAATAGAAATCTCCATGGTGTCACCGCACGGACCGGCTACCTTAGCATATCCGTCTGCGTGATGCATGATGCCCCAATTCTGTGGGTGTTGCCAGCTGTCAATTACCTTCTGCGAGTACTTCAGTTTCACCTCAGCCATGATCTGTTTCTGCAATTCGTCAGCTATGTTCTCGATATCAGACATATACGTCACGCGTGCACGAGTTCGTGAATGAGGTCGATATAGTCCCGAAGCAACCGGGTAATGAGAAACTTCTTTTTCACGTCCTGTTTTCCCTTTTTGCCGAGCATTACACCAAGCTTGGGTGTCTTTAGGATTTCGATTATCTTGTCAGCAAAAGCATGGGTATCGTCCGGTGCTACCAAGAAGCCGTTTTCGCCATCTTTAATTTGGAGTTGGATGCCGCCGACTTTCGAAGCCACAACAGGTTTTTCCTTCCAGAGCGCCTCGGTGACGGTCAGTCCAAAACCTTCCCGCAGGGATTTCTGTATGATAACAGCGGCCGTTCTTTGTAGTGCGTTAACGAGTATGTTATTTTCAGATGTAATGAGTATGATGTCACCATTCTTTGTGAGGTGATTTGTGTTTTTCCTCAGGCGTTCAAACGTCTGATAGCTCTCAGGATCATCAGTTGCCATGCTTCCACACAAGACGAGCCGGCAGTCAATCTTTTCTTTAATGATTTTAAAAACTTTCACAACACCTTCAGGGTCCTTCCATTTGTCAAAACGCGAAATTTGACAGATCAGTGGTTTGTCTGTCGGTATTCTGAATTTCTTTAGGTATTTGTCTATCGTTTTTTCATCGAGAAAGATGTTCTTTGGATCGAGTGGATCGATTGCAGGGTGGATGACCCGCTGTTCAAGGGGGAGATCGCGTCGTATATACTTTTCTGATGAAACAATGAGCACGTCATATTTGAGGACATAGTGTTTCAAGAAATCCCACAGTGTTTCATCGGGTTTTGATAGGTCTATATGCACTCGCCAGATCCACGGCTGTGTTTTCCTGTAGAACTTGATTGAGGGGAGGGGTTGGGGGTCATGTACAATGACGCAATCATGATTGATGTGATTGTACGTCGCAAAATCGACATTTGTTTGGACATAGATCTTCTTCTTCATCTCCGTGAGATTAACAGAGTCACCTTGTAGTGCATTGTGGAATTTCTTTGTAATATCGAAAAAATCAGGTGAACCACGCAGCAAGCGCCAGCCAGTCATTATTCCGATATCATTCATGAGAGGAACGAGCGCACTGAGTATTTCGGCAACACCACCACCATAGTACGATGAATTTGTGTGGACAACTCGCGTGCCGTAGAGGCGCCGCGCTGCTTTGTACAGTTCGCACATTTCTGTGTCTGATACAAACTGAGTGTATTCTTCTACCTTATGTGCCATGAACACTCCTTTATTCTATCTGCTCCTGGCATGTGTAAAATAGCAAATAGTATCATCCTGTTACACTTTCACCAGGGTTGTGAGCAGTATCCTCACGTCTGAGGGGCTCTCAATGCAATATGTTGCCTTGGTCATGCCATAGCCGACCTTTATTGAATATGCTGATGCGGGTAACACCGCGAAGATATCCTCATCAGTCCAGTCATCACCGATTGCCAGAATGAAATCTGTGTCCTTCTTGATAAGCCATTTCTGTGCAGCCCTTCCTTTGTTTATGCCGGTATTTTTGATCTCAATGACCTTGCTTCCCTCGAGAAGACCGAGGTTGAGGTTGCTCGTCAGATTACGGAGAGCAGACTTGAGCTCGCCCGCTCTCATCGATGCGAGTTTCGGGTCTGCTTTCCGATAATGCCATACTAATGAGAATTCTTTTTCTTCGATGAAGGAACCTGGTGTTCTATCAGCATACACTTCAAGTATTGGTTTTATTTGTGGTTTCCACTCATTACTCAACGCTTCGAGCATTTTCCATTTGCCCTTCTTTGCCTTCGTCCATACGCCGTGTTCAGCAATGAGGCTCAGATCGAGCATGCCAAACCACTGTTCCAATGTGCCTCTCTTACGTCCACTGACAATAACAACATCGTTCTTTGGTTCTGTACACAGCTTTTTGAGAAGACTCCGTATGTCTTGATCTGGTTTTGCATCGAGCGGGTTTTCAGTGAACGATACGAGTGTGCCATCATAATCCAGCAAGAGTAATCTGCGTTTGCTTCTCTGGTATGTATTGTGCATCTGTTTTCTCACGTGCGGGGAGAGTGTTTGGACACGCACGCGCTTCTGCAGTTGCTTGACATCATGTAGGCGATCCATAAAATCATGTGCCCACCGTTCGACATTGTATCGTATCAATCGTCTCTGCATGATTTCATTGCGCCGCACCTGTTCTTGTACGGGCATAGTCAGCGCCTGCTCAATCGCATCGGCAATCTCCTCTTTGTTATTGGGATTAACGAGAATCGCTTCACCCATTTCTTGCGCAGCACCTGCCATCTCGCTCAAGATGAGAACACCTTGTCTGTCTTCTTTGCTTGCAACGAATTCTTTTGCAATGAGATTCATCCCGTCACGGAGCGGTGTTGTCAGGCCGACATCCGCTATCTTATACAGTGGTACGAGTTTCTGTAGGTTGAGAAAGCGATACAAATACCATATCGGTACCCAGCCAATATCGCCATATTTGCCGTTGATACCGCTGATGAGTTCGTCAACCCGTTGTTTGAGAAGCATATAATCTTTGACGCCGGTGCGTGAAGGAACAGCGACGAGGATGAGGGTCACTTTGTTCCTGTATTGAGGATATTTTTCAAGGAATAGATCAAAGGCTTCTAAACGTTCAGGTATACCTTTTGTGTAGTCCAGCCGGTCAATAGAAAGAATAGCCTTTCTTCCCAAAAGTTTTTCCCGCAGCCGGTGGGTTTCTTTCTTAATTGATGGACTATCAGTGCTGTATTTTTCGTAGTCAATGCCCAGCGGGAAAGCGTCGACACGCACTGTTCGAGCACCGGCGCTGATCTGACCGAGCGAATACTCATAACCGAGGAGGCGGCGAACTGTTTCCGAGAAGTGATGCACATAATCGTGCGTATGAAATCCGATGAGATCAGCTCCGAGAATACCTTCGATGATTTCGCTGCGGCTCGGCAGCAGTCGAAAAACCTCAGAAGATGGAAATGGAATATGCAGGAAAAAACCTATTGTAGCATCAGGAACTTTCTCACGCAGCATTTTTGGAAGTAGCATCAGCTGATAGTCGTGGATCCATACAATATCGCCTGCCTCAATAACCTTACAGAGTTCATTTCGGAAAAGTTCATTAACATGTTTGTATGATTTCCAATACTTCCTGTCGTATATAGCACGCTGTGTGAAGTAATGAAACAACGGCCACAGTGTCTTATTACTATAGCCATAATAGTAGTTGTCAACTTCACGCTGTGCGAGAAAGACCGGATAGCAATTCTGCGTAGCAAGCCTGCGCTTTATTCGTTTTTTGTCGCGCTGTATTTTTCCTGCAACAGCACCAGGCCAGCCTACCCATAGGCTGTTGTATCGTTGATGAAAAGAATCGAGTCCTGACGCAAGACCTCCAACACTTGACTGGTATTGCAGTCTGCCTCGCCTTTTGACAACCGTTACTGGTAGTCTGTTTGAGACGATGAGAAGTCTACTCATGGCTATATATATATTAGCCATATTTGTGCTGTTCGTCAACCGTTGGACATGCAACTTAAGCTGATGTTCTCTATTATTGAGAATGTTCGATGGATGAGGCGAGATTGCACCCCTGTGCAGGGCGTACATTTCAGCGTAACCGATAGGAACCCCTATCGCGTTATCTCGTGATGCTTCACGTACCCTGTGGAGCGCACTGCGTGTTCGTTTTTCCTGATGCACTTTTCACGCCAAATACGCTGTATTTTTTCTCGACATCATTGCTGCCACATTTCTGACACTCTGGGGTGTCATTCTTTGTGAGCATAAGGAAATCGAACACAGTGCCACATTTCTTGCATTTATATGTGTAAATCGGCATCGTACCTCCGTGTTTTCAGCACCATATCATAAAGTTCTTGCATTACGGTATTATGCTCCTATGACAGGCGTGGTGCTTTTTGTAAGACTTTTTCAACAATGGTGTTGAATTCCTTTGCAGCATACGATTCTGGATGGTGTATGATAAACGGTTTGCCTTCATCTCCGAGCTCAACAATACTGGGATCAAAGGGTACTGTTCCCAGAAAAGGGACACCGAGTTCTCGTGCTGCTTTTTCACCGCCGCCTTTTTTGAATATGTTGATTTCCTTGCCGCAGTGGGGACATATCAAACCGCTCATGTTTTCGACAATCCCGTGAATTGTGAGACCCAATTGCCGGGCAAAGTTAACTGCCTTGCGTGAATCGAGGAGCGACACCTCCTGCGGTGTTGTCACGATAATGGCTCCGGTTGCTGGGATCAATTGCGCTACTGACAGTGGTTCATCGCCGGTACCAGGCGGTGAGTCAATGATGAGCCAGTCGAGGTCTCCCCACAATACATCACTCAAGAATTGCTGGATGACCTTCATTTTCAGTGGTCCACGCCAGATAACTGGAGTATTCGCGTCGCGCAGCAAGAATGCCATCGAAATGAGGGCGAGGTTCTTGGTGATCGCGACTGGTCGAATTCCTTGATCAGTTGATTCCAATCGTGCCTGTTCAACACCGAGCATCTTTGCCAGGTTGGGTCCGTGTATGTCAACGTCCAGCAATCCGACTTTTAGCTGCTTTTCGCTGAATGCCACTGCGAGATTGACCGCGACAGTGCTCTTGCCGACGCCACCTTTGCCAGAAAATACAAGCAACCTGTTATTGATGCGATTGAGCGTTTCTGCGAGTCTTTTCTTATCATCAGTTTCTTTCTCTTTCATTTTTTTCCTCTTATTGATCTATGCTAATGACTGCTTCATGAACACGCAAAGATCGCTTTTTGTTATGTAAGGACACCCAGCGATTTCTCGACATTACTGAGGAACATGTCTTCTGGCAGTGATCCTTCGAACTGTAACGTTTCATTAATAATAACCTTAGGCACTGCGAATACGTTATATTTCTGGGTGAGTTGCGGAAACTCCTGGGCATTCACCATGTCCGCCGTGATGGTGTTATTCTCCAAAGCCATGCGGTGTGCCATTGCCACTGCTGATGAACAGTAAGGACATGTCAATGTGATAAAAACCTGAATATGTACAGGTTTTGAGACAGCCTTGAGTTTCTCTTTTGTAACGTCGGTCAATCCAGATTCTCCAGACGAGACGATATCAATGGCATTAAGGAGTGCGGCGAATTCGTATCCACTGGGAATGCCAAAGATCCTAATGCCTTTGTCTGATTCTCCTTTGACCACGGTTGCCGGGATTTTGTCGATTTTATACTGCTGGACCTTTTCTTTATCCTTCACGAAATCATAGACTTCAATGTTAATCTTGTCAGAGAGTGCTGCAATCTCTTCCATGAGTAAGCGATTATCCTTGCACATTTCGCATTCAAGACCGGGAACCTGTACTAAACCATCCTGGGTGAAGACAACAAGCGTCACCGGATTCTTCAACTCCTTGAGTTTTTTCTTAACTTCCTCTTTTGTTTTATCATCTAACATCGGTAGTATACCTCCTTATCGTAGAGAGCCTGCTGCAGGATCTCATGTTTTTTCTTTATATCTATCCATGTGGACAAAATCCTGCAACGGCTTCCGTTCCGGTCTCTCTTTTTCTGCTTGGATTTGCTTTTCCGACAGTACCGTGCTCAACGTATCCGAATGTTTGCCGATAATGACGAGGGCGATGACTTCCATGTCATCAGGTATGCCGAGGATCTCTTTCGTTTTCCGTGGGCTGTATCCGGCAATGGGATGTGCGACAAGCCCGAGTTCTGTCGCCCGGAGAATAATCGCTGCAGTTGCCATACCCGTGTCAAAAAGGTAGTAGTTCCTGCCTTTGATCATACAATCGAGATCGGGCTTGCTGAAAACCGCAATGATCATAGAAGCTGCTCGTGCCCATTCATTGCCTGTTGATAGTGCATCATGCATTTTCTTGAGCATGTCTGCATCACGGACAAAAACATACTGCCACGGCTGGTTGTTGAAGCATGAACAGAATAGCTGTGCGCACTCTGATAGATCCTGTATGAGGTCATCACCGATTTCAACGGGATCGAGAGACCGATATGCCCTTCGTTCCTGAATTGCCTTTTTTACATCCATACTGCTTACCTCATCTATTCACCCCAAATAATAGTCCCTTTGTTTGACATGTGGTAGTACTGTGCCTCGAGAAGCGCGTGGTGTCGCCGTTCGTCTTCAGCAAGCGATGAGAAAAGCTCTTTACCTTCAGGATCGTCGAGCTGTTCAGCGATTTCCTTATACCGATGCTGTGCTTCTTGTTCAGCTTTGATACCGAGCGTCAGCAGTTCTACGATCTCGTCTTTGTTCGGCTCGAATTCTCCTTCCAACTCAGGTTTGATCTCTGGAAGTTCTGGGTGAGCTACAGGGATATCCATTTTCGTACCTTTGTTACGTGATTCGATTATCGTTTTAACGCGTTCGAGGTGGTTGTGTTCAAAACTGGCAAGCTCTGAGAACAGCTTCTTGCCTGCTTCACTTTGCGCTTTCCCGGCAGCTTTTGCATAGAACGTCTCTGCCTCGATCTCACTGTTCATAGCCTCGACAAGTAGATCATCTACGGCGTTTGTTTTGTCTGTCATGTTTCCTCCTTCATTTTCTCAAGAATGCTATTATCTCTTTGATATCTGGCAACTCAGGAATATCGTACAGTTTGACAAAAGCGACCCTTTGTTCCTTATCGATAATGATGTTTGCCCTTTCTGCGCACCCATCGGTATGTCTGAAGATACCGAGTTTTCGCGCGACACCGCCGTGTGGCCAGAAGTCAGAAAGTAACCGTATTTCTCTTAAGTTGAGCTCCTTTTTTGCCCATGCATGTTTTGATGGTACAGCATCAACACTCAGCCCGAACGCAATTGTATTCAGTTTCTTGAATTGTTCAATAGTATCCTCAAGTGATTTCATTTGTTTCGCACATACACCGGTCCAGGCGAGAGGATGAAATGAGAGTAACACTTTCTTGCCTTTGAGTTCTGTGATGTGCAGTTCCTTACCATGGTGATCTTTGAGCGTGAAGTCAGGTAGCGTATCGCCAACTTTTATTCTTTCTTGTGTCATCTTCTTCTTCTTTTTTCAAACGGCGTGTTGTTTGGCACATTCTCTGATTTCTATCCGGTTACCATCTGGGTCGCACACAAAATACACTGTGTGACTGTTTCTTGTCACCTCGATGATGTCCACATTTTTCTTTCGCAATCGGTTCACATAATCCCGTCTATTCTTCACACAGTAGCCAAAATGGTTCAATCCGGTCATCTTCGTTGTTCTTGCGCGTGCCTTCGCTTTTACTGGTTCAAACAGCTCGAGCATGAACTCGCCTGCACTGAGTTTGATGAATCGACAGTCCACCGCGAAACCGAATATTTTGTTGAAAACCGAACTATTCAGCGTCTCTTCTTTTTCGTTTCTGAAGTCCATTTTTTCTGTGTAGAAATCGACCAGCACGCGCGCATTATTCGTGAGGATACCAATGTGATCGCACCGATGCGACCCTTGTATCGTATTGTTCATCGTTAATCCCATGTCAATACGTCTTTCTCGTACAACGTCTCAATGCGTAATTTATGTTTTGCTTCTTCTTGTGCGAGTACCTGCAGTGTCGTCTGGAGATTTGCATCATTGGTCAGTGCCGCGAGATCAGAATACAGCTCGAATGAAGCCTTTTCCCGCTTCATGGCAATAATGAGTGCCTGCTGATAATCCATATCAGGTGTTGGGGTAATATCAACAAGATAGTCGGCAATCTTCATATCCTCAATCTGCTTGTCAGATGGCTTGAGTACTTTTCCTTGTTTTGCCTTTATTAGTATATTCTTATGTTTTAACTCATCTTTGGCAAAGTCCTTGAAGACCTCCTGAATACTTAATTGCTTTGCCTGTTGTGCACAGTGTGTATAGAAGTCATGAGCTTCTTGTTCTTTCGCTATGGCAAAGTCAAGGATATCATCAGAAGATTCGAAACGGTCAATCATGTGCATGTGCTTGCCACAACACGTGAGTTGTCCCTTACCTTTATCAACGATTTTAACTGACTGCTTGCACTCCTCGCATTGAAAATATTCTGTCATGTTCGTCTCCCTACCTTTCAGCTACAACACTATTTGACACATACTCATAAACAATTGTTTACCCTCTCTTTTCTCTAACGCCGAGCAGTTCCAGAACTTTGGTTGGATCTGTTGTTGGCTGATTGCACTGCGTATGTCAGTTGCATTAGATGAATCGCTCAAAACGCTCCTTTTTTGCTTTGCATACTGGACAGACGGCTGGTGGTTCATCGCGCGCACAGAGATACCCGCACACTTTGCATCGCCACACAGGATACGAAAGAGTAGATATAGAAGAGGATGCTTTGCTTTTATGCATTTTCTGCCGTGACTCTTTTGCAGGTCTTCGTTCTGGTATTTTCCCGATTTCTTTCCCGCCATCGACTACTTTTTGTGAAACGTAGAGGCCACAGTAGCATGTATCATACTCATCGAGGTCTGGGTCCCGGTAATCACATGGGCATATGATATCAAGGTCTTCTTCTTTAACTCCTTCGGCAAGTCTGCATGGACATGCCCAATATCCATACCGTTGTTCATTGACGAGCAGACCTTGAATCAGGTCTTTTGTGAATTCAATGTCAGGGTTAAGGTGATATCCGCCACTGTGTGCATCCTTTTTCAATCTTTCATATGTTCCATCGACGTTGTGTTTACTTATTTCCTGTACAGAACTCATTTTCTCCCCTTCGTTATCATTGTTGTTCTGATGTGAGTTCGGTCACAAACTTGTCGGGATTCTCATCAAATGCCTTTTTGCACCCTGGTGCACAGAAGTAGTACGTCTTTCCCTTGTATTCGCTCGTATGCTGTGCACTATTCTCATCTACGGTCATCTTGCAGACGGTATCGATTGCCATGCTAATCACCTCCTTCTATGCACTGGTGGTACGTATCTCTTGAGCATGAGTGACAGTGTTACAACAGTCACCGAGCTCATTGCCATGGCAAAACCTGCCCATTCAGGTCGGAATGCAATACCGAAAAACGGATAGAAGACTCCTGCGGCAACGGGGATGAGTGCTGTGTTGTAAGCAAATGCCCAGAACAGATTCTGCTTTATCCGTGACATCACTTTTCTGCCGAGTTGCACGGCTGCTGCTACGTCCAATATCGTGTTCCTCATGAGGATGATATCGCCGCTCTCTATTGCGATGTCGGTTCCACTTCCGATCGCGATACCAACATCTGCCTGGGCAAGTGCTGGTGCGTCATTGATACCATCACCGACAAAGGCAACAACATTGCCTGCTGACTGTAATCTTTTCACCTGAGCAGCTTTGTCCGATGGAAGTACGTGAGCGCGTACGTCTGTAATACCGATTTTTTTTGCGATCGCACGGGCGGTTGTTTCATTGTCGCCGGTGAGCATGACCGCTTTCACGCGTTGTGCATTTAGTTCATCAACTGTCTGTGCAGCATCATCTTTGACTGTGTCGGCGATTGCGAGTACGCCATAGACCTCGTTATTCTGGGCAACGAGCGTGACTGACACGCCATTTTTTTCTAATTCGGCAATTCTGTTTTCATATTTTTTTGATACGGCAATGCCATTCTCTTCTATAAATTCTCTGTTGCCGATTATGATTTCCTTGTTATTCAGCCGTGCCGTAACACCTTTTCCTTCAATTGTGTCAAAAGATTCAACGCGTGCTAGTGTAATGTTCTTTTCATTTGCCTTCTTGACAATAGCTTCGGCAAACGGATGCTGAGAATTCTGCTCAACAGCACCAGCAATTTGTAGGAGCTCTGTCTCACTCACGTTGGTTGAAACAATATCAGTGACTTCCGGCGTGCCCTTTGTTAGGGTTCCGGTTTTATCAAAGATCATGGTTGTGAGCCGCTCTGACAGTTCAAGTGCTTCGCCATTCTTTATCAGAATGCCGAGCTCTGCACCTCGACCAATGCCGACCGTAACCGCGGTCGGTGTTGCGAGGCCGAGTGCACACGGACATGCGATAACGAACACCGA
>DAOVBK010000210.1 GCA_030670605.1 Candidatus Stahliibacteriota bacterium | reverse complement strand
ATTACATTACACAGATTACGCAGAACAAAAAAATATCACAGATTGCACAGAATACGTGACATCACAATTTGTTCGCGATCGCAGTCGCCATGTCGAGGGATGATGCATCACCACCCATATCATATGTTCGTACCGTGCCTTCGTGTACGACATCTGTTATCGCCTTTTCTAGGCGTATTGCCAATTCGGTTTCACCGAGCCACTCCAACATCATTTTTGCCGCAAGTATAGTCGCAATCGGATTGACCTTGTACATACCGGTATATTTCGGTGCAGAACCATGGGTCGGCTCAAAGACAGCATAGTCTTCACCAATATTACCGCTTGAACCAAAACCAAGACCGCCAGTCATTTGAGCACACAGATCGCTGATTATGTCACCGTACAGGTTGGGTGCAACGAGCACATCATAATTAAAGGGTTTCTTGAGCAACCACTGACAAAGTGAATCAACATTGGCATCACCCGATTCAATGTCTGGGTACTCCTTCGCAATCCTTTCGAACGTCTCGAGAAAAAGTCCGTCACTGGCACGAACAACATTCGCCTTGTGCACACATGTCACCTTCTTCCTTTTTTCCTTCTTGGCAAACTCGAATGCTGCTTTAATGATTCGCTCACACCCCTTTGGCGTGTTAACCTTAATCGAAATTGCTGCATCACGTGGCAGCTTCTCCATACCTTTGATCCTGAACATCGCTTCTGGTATGGTGTTAAATTCGTACCCGGAGTAGAGGTCCTCAGTGTTCTCTCGGAAAATCACAAAGTCAATACCTTCCTTATAGTTGAGAGGATTGTTCGGAATTGCTTTGCACGGGCGTTTGCATACGTACAGATCAAACAGTTGACGCATACGGACAATCGGGCTGCGATAAACGAGCCCCTTGTTTTTCAGCTCTGGTGCAAGTTCGTCATCGGCAATTGTTCTCGGTTTTGATGTAATTGCTCCGAACATCGCACAATCAGTTTTTTTCATGAGTTCGATTGTTCTTTGAGGCAGCGGGTTGCCTTCCGCACACCAGAACTGCCAACCAACGTCTGCATGTAGATATTCGGCATCGAGTTTTGCTTTATCCAAGACAATACGTGTTGCATCGAGCACGTCCTTACCTATACCATCACCCGGTAGCCACGCAATCGTGATTTTCGCCTTGAAACCTCCTTCTTCTATTTTTCACATACATATAGGTTCTCTAGTTAGAAAACGACCGACACTGTCTGATCATGCACGGGAGAAACGTCTATACGTTACCACTGTAAATGCGGTACTTCTTATAGAGCTCGCCACCCATTTTGACGATTTCGCTATTGGTGGAATGATTATCCTCCAATACCCACGAGAGTTCACCACCGGTGTATCCCAGTTTCTGTCCTGCTCTAAACGATTCAAGAAAAAGCAGTGATTCCAGACCCATTTTTCTATACTGCTTACGCACACCCATAATCATCAGACGAGCTTCTTTGATTTTGTTTTTGTAGTACAGAAATTTGAGCATCTCGATCGGCCCAAGACGGCCATTGAGTCGCTTGAGCACCTGATTGTAATTCGGAAGCGACAAAGACACTGCTGCAGGCACGTTGTCGATATCAATCATGATGACCAATTCTGGTTTCACAAGCGGCTTGAGATTCTCTGCCATTGCGTCTATTTCCGCATCGGTCATCGGTACAAATCCCCAATTACGACTCCATGCGTCATTATAGACTTCTTTGATCCGCTGCACCTCATTCCTGAACTGATTCATGTCGATAGGTCTCACCTTCAGATCCTGCACGCGTCTGCGAACGATCGAACAGAGTCGTTCAAGATAGTCAAAAGGGGCATCCTTGATGTCAACGTAATAGGCATTGAGGTCTTTTGCTTTGGCAAGACCGGCATGCTCGCACAAACGAGGATAGTATTCATAGTTATGTGGCATCATAATTGCTGGCGGCGTAAAGAACCCCTCGATGAGCATACCACACTCATCATTGGTCGAGGGATTCACAGGACCAATGTATTGCGTCATGCCTTTTTCTCGGTGGAAGGTCGTCACCTGTTCGAACAGTGCTTTTGCAGCATCTTCATCTTCGTCACACTCGAAGAATCCAAAAGAGCCAGTCTTCTCATTCCAGAACTCAATGAAATTATAGTCGACAATAGCGCAAATCCTTCCTGCGATACGTTTATTACGGTACGCAAGATATATCTCGCGCTCAGCATGATCCCAGAAAGGGTTTTTGCTCTTGTCAAGCAGCTTATAGACTTCCTGTTTGAGTGGTGGTATCCAGTAACGGTGATTCTTGTACAATGTAAAGGGAAAATCAACAAATGCTTTGAGCTCTTTCTGAGTTTTTACTGGAACTACTTCAATCACTTCTTAGAGAGACCAAACTTTTCTGCGCATCCTCTGAAGACGGTCAGTACGGTATCAATGTCCTCGTCGGTATGCGTTGCCATGTAGCTGGTCCGAATAAGAGCACGACCCGGTGGTGTCGCGGGTGAAATCACAGGATTAGCAAAGATACCGTTTGCCATGAGCATTTTCCAGAATGCGAAGCAGTCCTCATCCTTGCCAATAATGACCGGAATGACCGGGGTTTCACTTCCACCGATATCAAAACCGATCTCTTTAAAGCCCTTGAGCATCTTTTCTGTGATGTTCCACAGCCGTAAGCGTCGTTCAGGTTCGCTCTTGATAATTTCCAGGGCTTGTTGCGCACTCGCCACTGAAGACGGTACCATGCTTGCAGAGAAAATCAACGCACGCGCACGATGTTTAATGTGCGTTATCACATCCTTATCCGCAACAACGAATCCACCCAATGATGCGAATGCTTTACTAAACGTTCCCATGATGACATCCACATCATTCAAGAGACCAAAGTGCTCGCACGTCCCACGACCCTTTTCGCCGTGCACACCGACACCATGTGCATCATCAACGAGAAGTCGCGTGTTGTACTTCCTTTTGAGACGCACAATTTCAGGTAGATTGGCAAGGTCTCCCTCCATGCTGAAAACACCGTCAACAATGATCAACTTGGCCCTATCCTGTGGCAGCGAATGTAATATCCGCTCGAGGTCAGCCATATCATTATGCTTGTACTTTTTTATGTCTGAAAACGACAAGCGACAGCCATCAATAATCGATGCATGATCCTGTCTATCAATGATGAGTATGTCATCCTTGCCACCAAGTGCAGAAATAATGCCAAGATTTGTCTGAAATCCTGTTGAGAAGATAATTGCGCCATCTTTTTCAAAAAAGTCGGCGAGGTCTTTTTCCAACTGAACGTGGATATCAAGGGTACCGTTGAGGAAACGTGAACCTGAGCATGTTGAGCCGTATTTCTTGACGGCGTCAATGGCTGCTTGTTTCAGACGAGGGTCAGCTGCAAGTCCCAAATAGCCGTTGGACCCGATCATAATGTATTGCTTTCCTGCGATTGTCACGACATGGTCTTGCACGGACTCAATAGGTGTGAAATATGGATAGATACCGAACTGATGAGCTTTTTCAACTTCCCTGACGGTTGCCCCACACTTGTCAAATATGTCCACTGGCAATTATAGTTATTTTGTGTACTAAGTCAACACAACGAGCATGACCGATAACTACTGTTACACACGCGTGATGTGACGTATGTACCATTTCAGGTCAAAAATCTTGTTGATCTCCTTACTGTTCAAGTACTTCCTAATCTG
>DAOVBK010000108.1 GCA_030670605.1 Candidatus Stahliibacteriota bacterium | reverse complement strand
CCAAGTAATATCAAAATCCCAATTCATAAACACATTTCGTGCCTTTGGATTCTGTGATTTGGTATTTACTTGGAATTTGAGATCTGTCATTTATAATGTATCTAGGATTTAGGGTTTAGAATTCAAAGCTTCCGCTGAGTGCGCAGAGAATGTTTGTTTCTGCGTTTTCAGCGTCCGCCGCAGGCGGATTCTGCGGACTCTGCGGTCATTTTTGTTTTAGTTCAACAATCTTTTCTTTGAAGACAGGGACGACCTTGAATAAATCTTCGACAATCCCATAGTCTGCCTCATTGAAAATCGGTGCATTCGGGTCTTTGTTGACTGCGATAATCGTATCAGCACCCTTCATACCAACAATGTGTTGAAATGCTCCTGAAATACCAAGGGCAATGTAGAGTTTCGGCTTAACGGTCTTCCCGGAAGACCCAACCTGGCGGTCCTTGGGAAGCCAGCCGGCATCAACGACTGGTCGCGAGCACGCAAGTACACCACCAATCGCCTTGACTAAATCTTCAATTGCCGGCATGTTCGCCTGCTCTTTGATTCCTCTACCAATGCTCACGATAATATCAGCCTTGGTAATATCGACTTCGCCAACTGCGGCCTCTATGTATTCCAGGAATTTACGATACTCTGGTTCTGCAGTAAGCGGTGGATCGTAGGTTTGCACCTCAGCCTTGAGTGTCCCCTCCTCTGCAGGAACAGAACCACTCCTCAATGTGACCATGTAGCTGTCGTGTTCTCGCAAGGTGACATGTGCACTCAGTTTGCCATCATACATCTGACGCGTTACGCGCACCATGCCGTCGCGTATCTCAATCGCAAGGCAGTCTGTTGTAAAGGGAACTCCCAATTGCGTCGCGAGAGAAGGCGAGAGGTCCCAACCAAAGGCAGAGTGACCAATGAGCGTGAGAAAGGGTTTTTCCTTCTGGATGATATCAACAAGTGTTGCCTGATACGTCTCGGCATTGAATTTTCCGAAAAGTTCGTGGTCAACAACGATGATGCGGTGGGCATGATTCTTCAGAGCATCGAGCATCTTGGACGTGCCATGTCCAAGAAGTATTGCTGTCAACTGTGTATTCTGCTGGTCGGCAAGTTTCCGGCCACAGGTCAGAAGTTCGAATGTGATATCCCTGACTGCATCCTGACGATGTTCAACCAATGCAAATATCTCACCCATACATCCTCCCCTAGAGTAGTCCTTTTTCTTTGACAATGCCACCGAGTTTCGTCGTGATCTCATCCATACTACCAGTCAACATTTCCGCGCGCTTGCCCACCGGAGGAACATACAATTCATCAAGCACCGAATGTGAGATGATGTTTTCTGCAACTATTTCGGCACTACCGAGGATTTTAAGTTCTTTTTTTGCCGCTCTTCTAATAGCAAGAAGGGATGCGTACCGCGGTTCATTAATCCCGGTTTGAATCGTGCAGAGCGCAGGGAGCGTAATCTCAAGGTGCTCAAGCAACCCACCCTCAAGCTCCCTGTAGGCATGCAGTTTGTCGTTCTCCATATCAATCTTTGTGACAAGTGTAGCATGCGGTATACCAAGAAGCTCTGCAAGTATAACCCCGACCTGCGAGTATACATCATCTGTTGCCATGCAGCCGGTGAAAATAATGTCATGTTTTACATCCTTGATGGCCTCTTTCATAATCGTGGCCGTCTTGTAGCCATCGAGCTCCTCAAAATCCTCGGCTTTTATGCGTATCGCATGGTCGGCTCCCTTTGCCAGGGCAATACGCAGCGTATCTTCTGCTTCTACTCGACCCAAAGATACGACGGTCAACGTGCCGCCGAATTTCTCCTTAAAAAGAATCGCCTCCTCAAGTGCATAGGTATCCGCCTCATTCATGTCGAATGTTAGACGATCCTTGATGATATCCTTCTTGGATGAATCGATCTTGACTTCAGCTTCTGCTGTCTGGGGTACCCTTTTGATGCAAACAATGATATCCAAAACAACCTCCTTATTTTTCTGAAAGAAAAATGATGCAGACGGATTTAGGCAGATTTATACAGATTCATATCCGTCTGCATCTGCCATCATCTGTTTGAATCAAAGAGATCTACTTCAGTAGATCTCTAGCAATAACTATTTTCTGTATCTCTGAGGTTCCTTCGTAAAGCTCAAGAATTTTGGCATCACGATAGAGCCGTTCGATAGGATAGTCTTTTGTGTAACCGTAGCCGCCATGAATCTGCAATGCCATGCGAGCCACATCAACAGCAATCATCGCAGCATAGTACTTGGACATGGCAGACTCACGGGAAAAGCGATGCATGCCTTTGTCCTTGCAGTAGCCAGCATAGTACACGAGCAGTCGTGCTGCCTGGATCTGCGTCGCCATCTCCGCGAGCATTGATTGTATCATTTCGAAGTTACATATCGGCTGCCCGAATGCCTTGCGCTCTTTTGAGTACGTAATCGCCTCATCAAGCGCACCCTGTGCAATTCCTACTGCCTGCGCGCCAATGTCAATGCGAGAGACATCAAGTGTGTTCATACAAATCTTGAAACCCCCGTTTTCTTCACCGAGGAGATTCTCTTTCGGGATTTTGGCATCTTCAAATATCAACTCGCAGTTCGCAGTCGCCCGTATACCCATGAGGTCTTCATGCTTACCAAGACTGAACCCCGGTGTATCACGTTCAACAATAAAAACACTGATGCCTTTGTGTTTCAGCTCTTTGTTCGTATATGCAAAGACAATAAAGACGCCCGCCTCACCAGCATTGGTGATAAACCGTTTTGTACCATTGAGAATGTAGTGGTCACCATCGAGCCGTGCCGTTGCTTCCATTGCAGCAACATCAGAACCAGCATTTGGTTCAGTCAGGCCGAATGCACCGATTTTCTTTCCACTCGCCAAGAGTGGCAAGTACTTCTTCTTCTGTGCGTCATTACCGAACTGCATTATCGGATAGCCTGTCAACGAGTTATTCACCGCAACAATAACACCGGTCGTCGCACAAACGCGCGAGATTTCCTCAATGGCGATGGCGAGAGATACAAAATCGAATCCAGCACCGCCATATTCCTCCGGAACGATAATACCAAGCAGACCCAACTCCGCCATCTTTTTCAAGTTATCCCAGGGAAATTCGCCTGATTTATCTATATCTGGCGCAACCGGACCGAGTTCAGCCTCTGCAAATTTCCGCACCTCAGTCTGCAACATTTTCTGGTCACTCGTTAAATCAAAATCCATTGAACCTCCTACCTATTCGGAAAACTCCAAACCCTAAATCCTAAATTCTAAGGAAATCCAAATTATTAAAATACCAAATGGCGAACTGCATATTTGATATTGGGTCTTTGGTCATTTGAAATTACTCAGGATTTAGTGTTTCGTGTTTAGGATTTGGCAAATTTATTTGCCTAATATTTTCCGCGCGATGACTATCTTCTGTATTTCTGATGTCCCTTCACCAATCTCCATCAATTTTTCATCACGCAGGAACCGTTCCACCGGGTATTCCTTTGTAATACCATACAAACCGTGAATCGATATCGCCATATCTGCTGCTTTCATGCCGGCCGTAGAGGCATAATATTTTGCCATTGCCGCCTCTTTGGTGAACGGTAATCCTTTATCTTTGAGCATGGCGGCTTGATACACGAGCAAACGTGCTGCTTCGATTTCTGTACCCATTTCAGCAATCATTGATTGGATGAGTTGCGATTTTCTTAATGGTCTCCCGTGCGTAGTATTGCTCCGTACGAATGTGACTGATGAATCGAACGCTCCTTGGGCAATCCCGAGGGCAAGTGCACCGATCGAAATTCGACCACTGTCAAGCGTTTCCATGAAGACCTTGAAACCCTCACCTTCTTTGCCAAGTAGGTTCTCTTTTGGTATCTTGCAGTCCTCAAACACGAGCTCGGATGTAATCGACCCACGCAGACCAAGTTTGTCCTCTTGTTTGCCTGCAGAAAAACCAGGAGTTCCCTTTTCAACGATGAAGGCAGAGATACCTGGATAGCCGAGTTTCGGATCTTTTGTCGCAGTAAAAACAATTATGTCAGCGACGCTACCTGACGTAATAAAACGCTTTGTACCATTCACGAGATACGTATCATCAACACGGATGGCAGTCGTCTGCGTACCGGCAGCATCACTGCCAGCATTCGGTTCAGTCAAACCGAATGAACCAATCTTTTCTCCACGTGCGAGCGGAATAAGGAACTTCTGTTTCTGCTCTTCAGTGCCTGATACATAAATGGGAAACACGCCGAGGGACGAATGTGCGGCAAGGAAAATCCCTGTTGAACCACACACACGACCGACCTCCTCAACGGCAATGGCATACGTGAGAACATCACGACCGGCACCACCATATTTCTTGGGCACATAGAGTGCAAGCAGTTCCATTTCTGCCATCTTCTTGACCAAATCCCAGGGAAATTCATCCTTACGGTCAAGCTCTGATGCTCTCGGGCAGACTTGATTCGCGGCAAATTCTCTTACTTTCTCTCTGAATTCCTCATATTGCTGGTCCAAGATCATTTGAGCAACTCCTTTGCAATTCTAAGCTTTAAATCTTGCGGAGTATCCATGATAAGCTGTATCGTCTTGGCGTCCCTGAGATGACGTTCAACTGGATAGTCTTTTGTGTAACCATAACCTCCATGTACCTGAACTGCTTTTGTGCCGCAGAACACTGCAGTGTTGCTGCTCACGAGTCGCGCAGTGTGTGCTGCAAGGACAAAATCCTCACCTCGATCAACACGCGCAGCAGCATCGTAGACAAGACACCTCGCGGCTTCAACCCCAGCGCTCATATCAACAAGCATTTCTTGAACCATCGGGAATTCACATATCGCTCTGCCAAACTGCTGTCGTTCTTTAGCATACGTGACCGAAGCATCACGTGCGGCGACTGCAAGACCAAGTGATATCGCGGCAAATCCAATATTGGCATAGTCATGCACAGCATGCAAGGCTTCATCAGTCTGCGCTGCACCAGTCAAGGAAGTGGTATCGTTGAGCACGGTATTTGAGAATGCAAGACGTACTACACCAGCGCCTTTCAGTCCCATGATTTCCTGCTTTACCGGTTTTATGTCGGGGTGCATGTCGACCACATGCAATTGTCTATCCGACAGTGAAATCGGCATGATAAGAAACTGCGCAATTTCACCATTGAGCACAAAATTATGTTCACCTGAAATTGAGCAGCCTTTCTCTGTAGTACGTACTTGGATACGCTCACGCTGTGCATCAATACCTGCATCAACACAGTACCCTGCAATGGTGCCGCTGCAGAGTTGTCTTAGATAGCGATCCTTCTTTTCTCCGCTCGCGTAATGGATTAATGGATATGCAACAAGGCAGTTGTTCACAAAGAGAATCGTGCTCACCGAGGCAGATGCACGTGCAAGTTCCTCGAGTACGATACAAAAGCTGGTCGTGTCCAACGCGGCGCCACCATATTCTTCAGGAATGATGATCCCGGATAACCCGAGGTCGGTCAGCTTCTTGATGATATCAACAGGAAATGCATCGTTGCGGTCGATATCCGTTGCCAATGGTTCGAGTTCTGCTTGAGAGAACTTCCGTATTTCACTGAGGATGAGCTTTTGTTCATTGTTGAATTCAATTAAAGGCATAAAACTCCTATTCTAAAAAACCCCAAACTCTAAACACCAAATCCTAACTGAGCGTTCAAGGACGAAGGCTCGGAAGCTTAATTTCGTGCTCGCATATCATCGGTCGTAATCGTTGATATACGAATACGAGACACGAGTCACCAGTACGATGAATATCCAGCCTCTTAACCTTGACCAATGACCACTATGCGTAGATCGTATCCAGTGCTTTG
>DAOVBK010000294.1 GCA_030670605.1 Candidatus Stahliibacteriota bacterium | reverse complement strand
CTTTTCTCGTACGGGAGCACCTTTCCAACCATCAAGCTGCAGCTTAATAAGCTCATCAATTGCGCGACGATACAGCCGGTCAACACTTCGCTTCTTCTTGAACAGACGGAACAGTGAATCGCTGCCAAGATCCTCGATGAGTACGAGATGAGATTTTTCATTGACCCAGTGGATTTTTGGCACAGCAACACCGCGGTCATGTAGGTGCTTCTGCAGTCTTACATACTTTTGCACATGACAGTCCCAGACGAGTATGTATGTCTGTTTTCCTTTGAGGCAGCGATAGAATATCCGGTCCGAACCACCCTGGTCAATCTTCTCGATTATTTTGTATTCCATTGTGGTGTCTTTCTTCATACGGATATGCAAAAATGGTTTGAGAACAATGTATGTGTGTAGTCACCTTTTTCGATCGTGCTTCCATCAAAAACAATGGTATCCTGCAAACGCACCTGTTCTGCAATGTGACAGTGAGGGCCAACTGTCACAAAGCCATCAAGTTTTTTCGACAGCACAACACTTGTCCTGTCTATGTGCTGCTGAACGATGTCACTGAGCTGGGGCACGCGGACGACCTTGTTCTGAAGGTCATGATGCACTTGCCAGTACTGCCTGTGCGAACCAATATCATACCACGCCGCATCACTGATCACGCTCATGATGGACTCTCCATTCTTGAGTACATTCCTGTAGACATCGATCATGCTGAACACTTTCTGCTTTGGAAAGTACGAGAAGATCGCATGTGAAAGAACGGCAATGCCCGTGAATGTGAAGCATGCCTCGTGTGCAGTGTCAAGAATTTCGGTGACACGTAGCTCTTTGTCGACCCGCACAACATTGGTGCCTGTATTTTTCGTCAGAACGAGTGTCGCAATTGGTTTTTTTTGCGTGTGTGCTCTCGTCGCATCGCGTATATCAATATTTGTCACGATATCAGTATTATGAATGATAAAATCAGTCGTCACGAAATTCTTGAAATTACGCAATGCACCACCAGTGCCAAGCAATTCGTCTTCGACAGCAATCGTGATGTCGGCGTGTTTTTCAAGAAACGAGGCAATCTCGGTCGCTTTATACCATAGATTGATGCCGAGTCTTTTAATGCCGGCATCACGGAGGTGTGCAATAGTGATATCGATAATGGGACGGTTCACAATGGGCAGGAGCGGTTTTGGAATGTAGTCGGTAATCGGTCGCAGTCTTTTACCGCGACCTGCTGCGAGAAGGATTGCATTCATGATATATGTGTGCGTGCGCCCGGCAAAAACATTACGGGTACAACATGTGGTGCTTCCGACGCTGCACAAACTTAAGCAATTCGGATTGCCACCTCGCTTTCATCCACGGAATTGTTCTGTGTGTGTTAATTGCTTTTCTGACCCACGTGTTGCCGATCAAGATATCAAAGGGCATCCTTTTCTTTTCAAACTCGTAGGGCGGCTTTCGCCAGGAGAATCTTCGTTCGTACAGTGTTTTAATCGTACGTATGATCTCCAGTCCTGTGGTAACTGGATTGAATACTGCTCTCCGTGTTACGTATATCTGTGCGCCACCGCAGCGTTTATCTTTGTATTTATGAAATGCCGGTATAAAATAGGTCGGCCTGAACTGTACACCCCTGATTTTCTTTTTTCGCAACGCAGTAACCAGCGCTTCAGGCTGTATCCATGGCGCGCCGAACAGCTCAAACGGGCGTGTCGTACCTCTCCCTTCAGAAACATTCGTTCCTTCGAGCAGACACATTCCTGGATACACGAGTGCGGTGTCGAAACACGGCATGTTCGGTGACGGCACGGTCCACGGCAACCCTGCTTCATCATAATATGACCTGCGCCTCCACCCTGTCATTGTTATGACCTGCAGGTCAACATCGATATTCATCTCTGAACAAACGAGCATGCACAGTTCTCCTATGGTCAGACCGTACCTGACTGGTATTGGATACAAACCCACAAAGGAAATGAGTTGCTCGGCAAGGACCGGGCCCTGAATGACTGTTCCATTGAGCGGGTTCGGACGGTCAAGCACAATCACCTTTTTGCCGAGCCGTGCCATCTGCTCGATCAGCAGCAGTGCGGACCAGACAAATGTATAGTACCGTGTGCCAATATCCTGTAGGTCAATGACGAGAACATCGATCGTACGCCGCATTGCATCATCAGCAATAAGACGATCTTTGTATATGCTGTGAACTGCGAGCCCTGCGGTGCGCTCATAGAAATCGTCGGCTTTGATTTGATCTTGCAGGGCACCGAACAAACCGTGTTCAGGCGCGAACACAGCTTTGAGATGCACTTGTTTTTCAGTGCGGAACGTTGTTATGGTCGGATTCAGGTCGGAATCACAGCATGAGATATTTGTGCATAACCCGATTTTTGCGCCACGAACCGGCTTGAACTTCATGGCAATGAGATTATCAATACCAAGACGCAATTTCATTTACGTACTTTGATGCCGCATCATTTATTCTGGATGTGTATTGCTTTTTTGTAGAAATT
>DAOVBK010000207.1 GCA_030670605.1 Candidatus Stahliibacteriota bacterium | reverse complement strand
GGTATTTAGGTTCTGTTTGAGCAACACCTACGATGTTACACCATACATTCGGTTGTTTTCTAACGGGGTTTAGGATTTAGAGTTTCCCGTATCGCGGAACGCCGATATCAGGTTGTTCACCACATCAGGGTTTCGGGTGTTGTACCAGTCAATCCCTTCCATATTGTTAAACCACGAGAGTTGTCTTTTCGCAAAATTCCTTGTTCTTCGTTTTGCTCTTTCAGTCGCTTCATCGAGCGTCAGTGTTCCGCTGAGGTATTCGATAATCTCTTTGTAACCGATGGTGCGCAAGGCACTTGCTGCCGGATCAAACCCTTTATCGAGAAGGGTTTTTGCTTCTTCGACCAAGCCACGTTCTATCATACTATCGAAACGTTGGTTGATCCTGTCATACAATTCATCGCGTGGCATGGTCAGCCCTGCATAATAAGGAAGATATTGGGATTTCTTGCGCCTGGCTTTGGTGAATGAACTCAAGGTTTCGCCCGAGATCTCGTAGACTTCAAGCCCTCTCAGTATTCTTTGCTTGTCCCGTGGCGTAATCTTCTGTGCCCATTCAGGGTCGACATTCAACAATCGTTCGTACAGATATGCAATACCGTGCGTCTTATACTCCGCCATGAGCTTTTCTTTAATACGTTTATCAGACTCAGGCAGCTTATGCAAAGGATGAAAGAGCGCTCGTATGTAGAGACCAGTTCCACCGCAGACAATAGGCGTATGCCTGCGCGCTGAGATTTCCTGAATTTTCTGCTCGGCATCACGTGCGAACTGACCACAAGAATATGACTCATCAGGATTAACGAAATCAATAAGATGAAACCGTATGAGTCTCTGTTCTTCAGGGGTTGGTTTTGCAGTGCCGATGTTGAGGTCTCTGTATATTTGCCGAGAATCAGCTGAGATTATTTCGCCTGAAATCTTTTGTGCGATATTGACAGCAATCTGTGTTTTACCAACTGCGGTCGGCCCGACAATGGTGATGACCTTCATAGCACAGATTTCACAGAAATTAAGGGAACACAGATTGCACAGATAACTACCTTCATAGCACAGATTTCACAGAATCCGCCTTTGGCGTGCACAGATTACACAGAATGAAAACGCGGATTGAGAAGGGGAGACCAGGGGGTCATGAGACCAGGAGACCTGGGGACTAGGAGACAAGGCGACAAGGTGACGAGGATTGAATGCGCAAAACCAGAACGCAGGCAGGTTTGGGATTTGTGGTTTTGATATTCCTTAGTATTTGGGGTTTAGTATTCAGGGTTTGCCATGTAATGGCGTACGCCATTACAGATTTACCCCGAGGAAGGCAAAGAGTTGAATTATCTGTAGTTCAAGAATGATAACAATCATTCCACCGAGACTCAAGAACGGTCCAAACGGTATTGGACTTTCACGGCTCTGGCGTGTGGAAATGACATACGCTATACCGAGAACCGCGCCTGCGAGTGCGCCGATGAAGATGGCGGGTATGATAAAGGGAAAACCAACAAACGCACCAATCATTGCGGTAAGATATACATCGCCAAGTCCCATGACTTCTTTTTTGTATACCCACCCACCAAGTGTTCTGATGAGTAAAATCAAACCGCCGCCAAATGCTGCACCGATGAGCGATGGAAGAAAAGAACCTTGTATGAGATGAAAGATGAGCCCAATCAATATACCGGGCATTGAAAGAACATCGGGAATGAGTTGATGTGCGAAGTCGATCCCGGAAATTGCGATGAGAACAGAGAAGAAGTATGCATAGAACAGAAAACTAAGAGAGAGTTTAAACTGCGTAAAGAGATACAGAAAGACGAGACCGGTAATGAGTTCGACGATGAAGTAACGAATAGAAATCGGTTTCTTGCAGTTTGAACATTTCCCTCCTAGGAAAACGTAGCTCACCAATGGGATATTTTCATACCATATAATAGGTTTCTTGCACGCGGGGCAGAAAGAATTCGGTTTAATAATGCTGATACCTTCTGGCAATCGGTACATTACAACATTGAGAAAACTGCCTATTGCAGCTCCAAGCAGGAAGGCGAAAACATGGAGTACGAAATTCACTTCCCTGTATTCTCGCCCTGCAACCCGAAGTAGACCACAAACGAATCAAGACACTTGTAGATGTCGTCAATGGTTTCTGCGATTATCTCGAATGCTTGGGCATGTTTCATGCTATTTATCTGGGGAAGTGTAAGAACTGCTTTTTTGAGACCAGGCACAACAGACGACATCATGATATCCTTCTCGGCAAGGCTTATGAAGATATCAGCCCCATTGAGGGGGTCGCGCAAATCATTCTCAAGAATGATGCTGTGACCAAGGTCAACGAGCGCTTTCACGGTACTATAGTAGAGGTATCTCATTCGTTCAAACTTCTTTGTTTGCTTTGGATTTTCGAGCAAATCCTTGATCTTGAGCGTCATCTTGATTTCATTAATATGTTCCTCAAGATTGTCGTGCAATACCTTGAACTCATCTGCATTCATAGTGCATTATAGTATGGTTGTTTAGTTTGTCAATGAGGTATGTACAAAATGAAAAAAAAAGGGGGGGAATGTATCCCCCCCTTGCAATACGAATTACTTCTTCTTCGTCTTTCTCTTTACGGTCTTCTTCTTCTTTGTTGCCTTCTTCTTTTTCTTTGTTGTCTTCGTCTTTCTCTTTACGGTCTTCTTCTTCTTTGCTTTTGTTTTCTTCTTTCGTGAACCGCGTTTCGGCATTATTACCTCCTTTTATAATTTATTATACCAATAATTAAAATTTTGTCAAGTGTTTATTTTATGTATTGAGCGTTTTCCAAAATTCCGAATTTCATCCTCTGCGGTTCGAGGAGCGGAATTTTTTTTTCAGTACGCAACGACTAAATATCACCTGCTATTGACACCACGTTCTATCTGATTATGATTGTATATGTTTGTACTTTTTGTTTGTGTATTCTTGAGCGCAGGGGAAATCTATGTAGGTGAACTTGATGGAGTCATTAGTCCTGCAAGCAGTTCTTACCTGCTTCGTTCCATAAAAATCGCCGAACAAAATGATGCAGCATGCCTCATCATGCAGCTGGATACACCGGGCGGGCTCGACATCTCAATGCGTGAAATAGCAAAGCGGATACTGAATGCGGAGATTCCTATTGTCGTTTATGTCGCGCCAAAGGGAGCACGTGCTGCCTCAGCCGGTGTTTTTATTCTCTACGCAAGCCACGTGGCGGCGATGGCACCAGGCACGAATGTTGGTGCTGCTCATCCGGTGAACATTGGCGGTGAGCAAGTCGACAGTGTGATGTCGGAAAAGGTGACGAATGATGCGGTCGCCTACCTGCAGGCAATCGCAAAAGAGCGCGGCAGGAATGAGACGTGGGCAGAGCAGGCAGTGCGGGAAAGTGCCTCGATCGATGCAGAGACAGCCAAGAAAATAGGCGTTTGCGAGATCGTCGCTGATGATGTGGACGATTTGATCACACAGCTCAACGGTCGGACTGTTGAGGTGAACAAAGAGAAATACACCCTACAGACTGAAGGACGCTCGGTAAAAGACGTTCAAATGACATTGAAAGAAAGGCTGTTGTTGTTGCTGACAAACCCGAATGTCGCCTATATTTTGCTGCTGCTTGGTATCTACGGACTGTTCTTTGAGCTACAGAATCCTGGGATGATCTTTCCCGGCGTCGTGGGCGCGATCTGCATTATTCTGGGATTCTATGCGCTGCACTTGCTCCCGGTGAACTATGCGG
>DAOVBK010000119.1 GCA_030670605.1 Candidatus Stahliibacteriota bacterium | reverse complement strand
CCTATCTGCCTGACGCAGGTTCACGAGCTCAGTCATCAGCGCGACGATGTATGGTTGCGAAATGGTCTGACCTTCGCCAATTGGCAATGGATAATCATCATACGCGAACTTTTCATATTGGTCAGGAACGAACTTGTGGCGTTCTACAGCAAGCATTGCATCTATCACACACTCATCAGTGATTCCACGGCTAACAATCTGCTGTGCCACCATTTCTTTACGTTTGATATCAGACCATGATGGACTTTGATGCTGTTTCGCACAGCTACAAAACGCGATCGCTGTGACGATGGGAATAATAGCTCTTGCGGGTATCATATCGAAGCCTCGCCGTACGACAATGACGGCGTGTGTTCTCTGCAAGACAAACGGCTCTAGGTTATTCTATCAACTTTGATCTTAATGAGCCCAAGATTTGCGTCGCGCTGACAAATGACGAAGAAAACACCTTCTTCTACTTTCTTGATGAAGAACACGCTATTGCGCGTGTATAAAACCACGGAAGCATTTTTCGTCGTGAGGCTTTGCATAGTGACGCGTATAATCTGCGCAGCCATCGCTGCTGACTTCTCTGCATCATAACCAACTGTGAATTGACTCTCAACAATGAAACCATCATCTGTGGCTAACCCAGCACCGAGCACCCGTGGAATCCGTGTGATCTCTTCCAGTTTCATTGAGCCCCTCCCCTTTCTAACAAACTGTTCACATACACAACCGGATTTCTCATAACCTTGTCTTGCACGTTTTCTTGTTGCACTTCAGGGGATTGATTCATCCCAGTATCTCCTTGATTTCATCAATGATTTTCCGAGCATAGACAAAGACAAGGCCTGGCTTTGCCTCGGGCTCAGTAATAACGGTAAACAGCGATTCAACAGTGACCAGAACGCAGATCGTCTCATCTCCTTTTTCAATAATGAATTTCTCTACATCTCCCGCTTTTAAGAACTGCGACGATTGTTCTGCCTCGTTGTGGATTGCGGCGATCAACGCACTCATCTCTTCAACATCGCGCCGATTCTCACAATAGTCTTGTATAAGCAGACCGTCCTTCGAGCAAATGAAGGCACCCTGCACCGTACCGATGCTCAGCAATCTCTTGATTGGCTCATCGAGCGTCTCGAGCGGAAGTGCCGGCGCTGTCTCCTCGTGAACCTCCTCAGGACGTACGACTTCCTCAACGGCCGCCGTCGGTTCTGCTGCTTCTTCTTCAGATATCATTTCGGCTGGTTCTGGTGCTCTCTCTGGAAGCTCAACCTTCTCTTCTGCCACTGCTGGTTCTGCAGGGACTGCTTTCTCCGGTTCAGTCACAGGCTCCGAAGGAACCTCTTCTGTAACCGGCTCCGGTACTGGTTCTACAACAGGTTCTGGCTTCTCAACTGCGATTTCTTCCTTTGGCGCCTCGGGTTTCAGCGTCTCGAGCTCTTTTCGTGCCTCTGTATTATCTGGATTGAGCTTCAATACTGCCTCATAGTAACTGACTGCTTTCTCCATATCTGCGCGCTGCTTGTAGCAATGTCCAAGATACAAATTTGCACTCTCACTTTGGTTCGCCTTTTCATACGCTTCCTCAAGAATTTTCAGGGATTCATCAATATCACCTTTCATGTAGTATGCACGTCCGAGAATGACTTTGGCAAGTGTATATGTCGGATTACGCGATAATCCGTCCTTGAGTATTGAAATCGATTCGTCAATCATCCCCGATGAAAGATAGACATCCGCCAGCGTCGCGAAAATCAGTGCTCCTGAATCAATGGTCAGTTCATCGGACATAATAGAACCTCCTTATGGTGACGACTCATTTTTGATAAACTCAGAAAGTTCAACTGTAATCCTCAAACAGTGCCGTATCTTTTTCACGAGTTCCTCATCCGGACTCAAGAGAAGCGCCTTTTTCCAATTGCTGCACGCGCCTTCGAAATCACCCTGCTGAATTTGTAGCAGTCCGTAATGATAGTACGGGTTGGATTTCGATGAATCTATATCTATCGCCTTCTTGAAATATGCTACCGCATCATCGCGTTCACCCTTGTCCATATGATACAAGCCAGCGAGGAAATTAAATTCATAATTGTCAGGGTGCTTCTCCTTCAAAAATCTAACATAGGAGGTCGCCTTACTCAGATTCTTGTTCTTGATGCATATCTTCAAGAACCCAAGATTCGCCGCAAGATTTTCCTCATCACGTTCATACAGTCTGTTGTAAAAGGTTAGCGCTTCATCGAGCTGACCGAGGCGGTAGGAAATATCAGCGATATGTGCCAACCATCCAACATGCTCGCTATCTATGCTGAGAAGCGATGAGTACATATTCTTTGACTCCTCAAGGCGTCCCGCACTGTCCATGAGATACGCAAGTTCAGCCTTGACACTGTGACTCTCTGGATGACTATCAAGATATTTCCTGAGAAGGTTGATCGCATCACTCGTATTCGCCGTTCTCGCAAGTATCTGCGACTTGAGAATGATCGTCTGTTCAGCCTCGGGATCTATGGCACGTGCCTGATCAATAGCAGCGAGCGCGCTCTCATAATCCTCTTGCTTTAGGTGTTCTTCAGCCTGTCCAACATACTGAGCTGCACTCGGTAGGTCGAGCTCTGGCAGTACTGTCTCTGTCTCTTCGGCAACCTCTGCAACCGTAGCAGTCTTCTCTGCAGTAACTGTAGTCCCCTCCTCGCCCCGTTTCGTATAGTACGGTCCAAACCCAGTAACCTCTGAACCAAGGCACAAACGAAGTTTGTTATCTTCGTACGCTGGTTCCAGTTCAATCCCCCGTCTCGTATATTCGAGACCCTCTTTGAATTTTCCGAGTTTTGTGTAAACAAATCCAAGATTATAGTAGGTCCCCGCATGATTTGGCATCAGCGCGATAACTTTGTTGAACAGCTCAATAGCCTTTTCACTCTCCCCGAGTTCTGCGTGAATAATAGCCCTCCCAAAGTAATCATCTGACGAATCGCCGCCAAACAACGTGCTCGCACTCTCGAAGTCCTGTTTTCTCAGATAGTACATACCCAGATTGTAGCACGCATCAGGATTTCCGGCGGCAATTGCTTTCTGATACCATTGGAGTGCATCTGCCATATCACCTTGAGCGTGAGCGCACACGCCAAGGTTATTGAACACTGCATCAAAATCATGCTGAAGCTCTAGTGCTTTGTTCAACCATTTTCTCGACGTTTCGAAATCGTTTTTTAGAATACACACGACACCCCGTGTGCTGGCATACAGTGCAGAAATATCTTGCTCTGAGATACGGTCCAAATGGCTTAGTGCTTCATCAACCTCATTGAGTAGCAGAGTGATCTCTGCGAGTGCAAGATGCAGTTCTGGCTTATTCTCTTCATACGTAAGACACTCGGTGAATTCCCTCTTTGCTTCATGAAAGAGACCCTTATTGCGGTATGCAATCCCGAGCCTGAAGTGAACACCATACTCCTTCTCACTGATTGGAACCCCTAACTGTTCTTTCAAGAATTCCCAGTGTGTTTTGTGCTCCTCAATATTAATCGGAAGATTAGGCTCAAATTGCGCAAGTGCTGGGTTCAGATCAATTGCCTTTCGTACTTCTTTCAAACTCTCTTCCAGTTTCCCTTTTTCACCGAGTGCAAAACCGAGGAGAAAATGTGTTTCGGCCTGATTATTATCAAGGAAAATCGCTTCCTGGAAATTTTTTATCGCCAGATCAATGACGCCTTTGTTGAAATATAGTTCGCCGAGTGTACGGTATATGTATGCAGACTTTTGTATCTCGAGTGCCCGCTTGACCTCTTCAAGTGCATCATCATACTTGCCGAGAAGCTTCAAAGTAATACCTAAACCAAAGAATGCATCCACCGAGTGCGGATTGGCACCGATCACGCGTTTGTAACAGCGAATCGCCTGCGAATACCTGTTCAATTTCCGATATTTGTCAGCAAGATTCAACATCTTTTTTTCATCATATGGCTCATGTTCAATGCTGCGTGCGAGTTGCTCAACTTGATTCTCCAGACGCCCCGTTGCTTTGAGGACGATATCAAGATTGTTCCGGGCAAGCACAAATGTTGGGTCAACCTCCAGTGCCTTCTCCAACTCCTCAATCGCATCATCATAGAGTCCCTTATTGTAATAGACAATCGCAAGATTATTATGAGCTCCTGGATCATCAGGCGGGATCCGCTCAGCAAAACCTCTTAGTATGTTACGTTCTTCCGGTGTTATCATTTTGCCACATTCAATTTTTCCAGAATTGTCTCCAGACTCTTGGTGTCTGGTAACAACAAGAAATAAGCGCTTAAAGGATTTTTCGACTCGCCGAAATCAAATTCAGTTTCAACACAGAATACAAAATCCTTTTCACTTCCAAACTCAATCATCACACTAGATAGTACTGCACCAACCATATCTACTATCATACCCGGAACAGACGGTAATATCAAGACTCCAAGTAACTCTCCAAGTGCGTTCATATATGAACATGAGAGGATATTCGAAACCTCTTTGATAAGCGATTCCTTAATCTCTTCGCGTTTGTCCTGCACTGCCGGCATTAGAATTGACGTCAGCTGTTGTGCGTGCTCATATGGATAGATGAGTAGTGTTCGACCACTCAGGTCTCCGAGGAAATAGAGAAGTACTGAAACCACTATTTCGCTTGGTTCCGCGATCTTCATCACGACATCCTCAAGACGACCGGTGATCACTTTCGGTACACGCACCATCACACGTTCTTGTACGAGCTGGGACAAAGAAGTCGCTGCATGCCCACTGCCAATGTTCGCAACCTCTCTCAAGGCATCGAGCTGCTCTGGCGACAACCGTTTAGCGTCAATCATTCAAGCCCCCTTGGATCGAGAATCAATATGGGTAACCCATCGGCATATATCGAACAACCAGAATACACGGGGTTAGTGAACAACAAACCCATGTTCTTAACAACGATCTCATCTTCATCAATAATGCTATCAGCGAGAAACCCACGCTTTTTCCCTCCGTAGTGTACAATAACAAGAGATTTCCTTCCCTCAGATTGCACACAACCAAGCCGCTCACCGAGCCTGACGACAGGAATGAGCTCCTTGCGCAGCGGAAACAACTCTCGGTGAAAGACTGTCTTTAATGACTCTTCTGAAACATACAGTGTCTCCTGGATATAACTCAAAGGAAGTGCAAAGCGCTGTCCATTCAACCTTATGATCATCGCTCGCACCGTGGCAAGGCTGACCGGTACTTCCAATGTGAAACAGGTGAAATCATCTTTTTTTGAACTAATCTGGAGCCGGCCACCGAGCTTTGCGATTGCTGATTGAACAATATCAAGGCCAATACCGCGGCCAGACAGCGTTGTCACTTCTGTCCGTGTTGAAAAATCAGGCCGCACGATGAGCCGAAGAAGGTCTTCCTGTGTCATAC
>DAOVBK010000104.1 GCA_030670605.1 Candidatus Stahliibacteriota bacterium | reverse complement strand
GGCGATTTCACGCCTGGGAATAGATGTATGTTCACACAATGGTAGTGCAATATTATCAACTACGTCCATCGAATCAAACAGTGCTGTACTCTGGAAAACAAATCCTATGTTCTTGCGGATCTTGTAGAGCTCATGTTCTTGTGCTTTCTGAATCGAGATGCCATCAAAAATCACCTCGCCATCATCGACCGGTGATAACCCGAGAATTGATTTTAGCAGTACTGTCTTGCCCGTTCCTGAAGGTCCCAGAATGACAATGAGCTGGGCATCACCGACAGTGAAACTCACATCGTCCAAGACAACGAGTGAATCGAATCTTTTAGATAGATTCCTAACTTCGATCATCCGAATATGACCAGTGCAATCAAAAAATCAAGAACAAGGATGAG
The DNA here is from genome assembly GCA_030670605.1 of Candidatus Stahliibacteriota bacterium. Lineage (GTDB taxonomy): Bacteria > Hydrothermota > Tepidihabitantia > SM23-42 > SM23-42 > DAOVBK01. The sequence continues at coordinate 5,633 of DAOVBK010000104.1, read as the reverse complement.
TATCGATGCAGTTACGACCGCCAGTGTTGCTGCCTTACCAACCTCTTTTGCGCCACCCTGCACAGTAAAACCAAAATAGCAACCAGACGCGGCAATCACAAATGCAAAGAAAACTGATTTCACGAGTCCAGCAAAGAAATCACGGGCAAAGAAATAGTGTGTAATACCGTAGTTAAAGACATCAAACGGTATTTCGAGGAAGTAATGCGCATACGCTGCACCGCAGGCGATTGCGACAAATTCCGCAATGACCGTCAGTAGAGGTAGTGAAACAAATGTGCCGATGATACGTGGCAAATTCAAGAATCGGTATGGATTAATCGCCATCGTCTCGAGCGCATCAATCTGTTCAGTAATACGCATGGTACCAATCTCCGCTGCCATAGATGAGGCACAGCGACCACTCACCATGAGCGCCGTGAGGATTGGACCGAGCTCTATCATCACCATACGCGCCAGCGTTGAGCCGAGGATGTAGCGAGGAACCGTTCCGATAATCTGATACGATGTCTGCACCGTCGATACTAATCCGGTGAATACTGCAATAACCACAATGATCGGCAAGGAACCGATACCAATATTGTAAATCTGATACACAATGCGGTCACGTGTCGTCTTGAGATGCCATGGTACAAAGAGACTACGGATGAAGAAGAAGAAGAAATCACCGATGCTGCTAAAAAGGTTCATGCGCTTCCTCCTCTTCAGGGGCTCGCTCTTCCCTGTGGGTAATGTTAGTGAACCGGGTGTACTCATTATAGAAACCGAGTTCCAGCACACCGGTTGGACCATTCCGTTGTTTTGCGATATTGATCTCTGCGAGACCCTTCTTCTCTGACTCTCGGTCATACACTTCTTCGCGGTAGATGAAAATGACGACATCAGCATCCTGTTCAATAGCACCACTTTCGCGCAGGTCGGCAAGCCGTGGGCGCCGGTCTTCTCTATGTTCGGGCATTCTGGAAAGCTGGGAAACGACAACAACTGGTATATTGAGTTCTTTTGAGAGTCCCTTCAGTGCTCTCGATATTTCTGAAATCTCCTGTTGCCGTGACGCTGTCCTGAAGGTCTGAGGTCCTTCGAGGAGTTGCATATAATCGAGCATGAGTAGACGGATGTCGTTCTCAACCTTGAGTCTGCGCGCCTTTGCCTTCAACTCATAGATATTGAGGTCTGGAGAGTCATCAATAAACACTGGTGCCTTGTTAAGATCCCCTGCTGCCGTAGCGAGTCGCACCCAATCTTCATTACCTAACTTGCCACGTCGCAGATCCTGGAGACCAACCTCTGCCTCACCACAGAGAAGTCGCTGCACTAAGGCCTCGCCAGACATCTCGAGCGAGAAAATAGCAACAGGAATGTTGTTCTTTGTGGCGGCATGCGCTGCGATATTCAAAACAAATGCCGTTTTCCCCATTGATGGTCTTCCCGCAATAACAATGAAATCTCCCTTCTGAAAACCAGACGTCATCTCATCGAGTCGGTAGTATCCTGTTTCAACACCAGTTATCATGCGCTCTCCGCGCATGGATTCCGCAGCCTCCAGTATTCCTTTTATGTAGGTTCTGATATGCATTGGTTCTCGTCTGAGACCACTTTCTTTAATCTGGAATACTGAATTCTGAGCAAAATCAACAAGCTCTGCAGCGTTCTGGCTATCTTCGAAACTGTTCTTCAGAAGTTCCATGGACGTTTTAATAATGCCACGTTTGATTGATTTGTCGAGGATAACACGTGCATGATGCTCCACATTAGCAGTTGTCAGGACGTTCGCCACGAGGCTTGAAAGATATTCTGGTCCGCCAATATCATCGAGCATTTTGTGCTGTTTCAGCCAATCGGTCACCGTAACAAGGTCTGCCGTCACGTTGTCGTTGAACAACTCAACCACTGCCCGGAATATCTTCTGATTTACGGGTGAATAAAACGTCTGCTCATGCTGCAGAATTTCCATGATTTTCGGTACTGCCGTTGCATCAAGCATCGCAGCACCGAGCACTGCTTCTTCTGCTTCGGGAGCGTGCGGTGGTACACGCTTTTCTTCCATGCTGTGGATTATCCTTTCTGTTGTTATGAACGATTCATTATCTCAAGACAGAGATCAAGAATCTTGTGAGCAAGATGCCACTTGCTCGTGGTTGCCACTTTTGTTATCCTACCGTTTTTCCTCATTATCTGCGCTTTGGCGCGATCGCTGTCGAGCACAGATGGTTCATTCAATACAATTAGATCCAATCCTTTCTTTGCAAGCTTCTTTTTGCCCTTTGTTACATGGTTCTGTTCATCGAGAGAAAAGCCAACCATAAGCTGTCCGCTGTTTGATTTTGATAGTTCAGCAAGCAAATCAACATTCTTTGCCAACTGAACAGTAAGCGCATCAGTATGGATCTTGCTCTGACTTCTCTTCTTTGGCTTGTAGTCACCAACTGCCGCAGCCATTACCAGGCAATCGGACCATCTAAACCATCTTTTGAGTTCTTTTAACATCTCGGATGACGTACGCACACGTGCAATATCCATCTCCTCGGGCAATGGGACACCAACTTCACCAAATACACCCTTTGCCATGCCATCTCTGCACACAATAGCATAGAGCAGCTCCAATGCCATCCGTCCTGAAGATCGATTTGTGATGATGCGTACCGGGTCAATATCCTCTTCTGTCCTACCACCCGATATCAAAAACTTCCTTCCCTCCAAGGATTTGTATCCCTTGTGAAGCGTCATGATTTTTCTGAGTGTGAGTTCGGGCGGTGGAAAACGACCTGTACCAGTCTTGCCCGATGCGAGAACACCCTGCACAGGATTCAAAAAAGAGTAGCCGGTCCGTTTTAATCTCGCCACATTGGACTGTACAATGCCATTCTGCCACATATGACCGTCCATTGCCGGTACGATGAGAATCGGTTTTGCAAATGATACGAGCGTCGTTGAAAGTAGGTCATCAGCAATGCCACTTGCTGCCTTGCCAATGATATTCGCCGAGGCGGGAGCAATGACGAGAAGATCAGCCCAGTCAGACAGTGTAATGTGTTTGATACCACGGGTCAGTACGAACTGGTCAATGAATACCTCATTCTCAGAGAGCGTCTGGCAACTGAGTGGCGTCACGAAATGTGTTGCTGACGTGGTCAGAATAACTCTGACATCTGCGCCACGTTTCTTGAGTAGCCGAATCAGTTTAAGGGTCTTATATGCAGCAATCGAACCGCAAATGCCAATTATGACGTTCTTTCGGTCCATTTTATTTTCCCGGCAACGAGTTTTTTCATTGATTCAAAAACAGGATTGATATACTCCTCCAGAAGACCTTTGGTTTGATCATCCTTGAGTTTGCGTGCTTCCAAGGCTGCAACATTGACTGCCTTGTACTTGTTTTCAAACATCTTGTAAATCTTTTCTGTTGGTAGAATCATCAGACCTCCTCGTCCATTCTACGTATTTCATCCACAATGTCAACATTTCACTCAATAATCAATGCCTTGTCGCGACTTCGTTCCTTTTTGGAAATAATGTTTAGTCTCCTTGATCTCACTAATCAGGTCTGCATGCTGCTCGAGTTCAGGCGGCATGTAGCGTCCGGTCAGAACCAACTCCATGTCCGTCGGTGTACGTTTAATCAAATCAATCACCTCTTGAACCTTAATCAGACCAAACGACACAGCAACAATAATCTCATCAAGAATGACAATGTCATACTTTGTGCCTGCGATCACTTCTTGAGCACGCTGCAACCCTTTCTGGGCAAGACGGATATCCTCTTTGTCTGGCTGTTCGGGATTAACAAAATCAGGCCGGCCATACTGTTCGATGATAAATCCTGGCAGTGATTTCGCGGCTGCGAGTTCACCGTAATTGATCTTACCTTTCATGAACTGTATCATGATGACCTTCAAGCCATGACCAACCGCCCGCATTGCGAGGCCAAGTGCTGCAGTCGTCTTTCCTTTGCCGTTACCCGTGTAGATTTGTATCATACGTATCTGTTATCTAGCAAGTAATCTACATGTTCCGCCGATAACTCGTTCCAGCCTCCCGTCAGACAGAGTGACGATGAGTGCACCACTTTCACTTATATCAAGTGCCGTGCCAGTCATTTTTTTATCACCCTGTTCGACAACCACATCGTGTCCGAGGAACATTGCATGGGAGCGCCACAGAGAGAGAAGCGCGTCAATCTGATTTTCTATGAGCATTGTGTAACATCTCTCCAGTTGACTGCACACGCGGTTATACACTTTTTCTCTATCGATGCGCTGCCCCGTCTCGAGATATACAGAGCTCGCGACATCCGATAAGTCATCAGGAAATGATTGTATGTTCAGATTGAGCCCGATACCAACAATCACATGATGATCAACAGTCTCCGTGAGAATACCCCCAATTTTCTTATTGTTCAGCAGGATATCATTGGGCCACTTGATGGATGGCGACACGCCACAATCATGAAGCGCCTCGCATACCGCGACGCCGGCGGCAATAGTAATGAGCGCAGGATTTGTCGGACGCAGTACAACAGACATCCAGAGCCCTTGTTCAGGGGAAAACCACGTCTTCCCGAACCTGCCTCTGCCATTCGTCTGCTGCCGTGCCAGCACCACCGTTCCTTCTGGTGTAGCATTGAGGAGCGCCTTGGCGAACTCATTGGTTGAATCAACAATGTCTAATGAGTATACCTTACTGCCAATCATTTCGCTCCAAAGCCGGCGCTATCAAGACGGCAGAGTGCCGAGACCTGTACACTTGAATGACAAATTTCAAAACCCCAATGCTAAATGAATGCCAAAATCCAAAGTCCAAACTTTGGTATTGGACATTTAGGCTTGAATTGACATTTATCATTTTGAATTTGACATTAGTCCGTCTTCCGGAATATCATCGCCACAACGGTCCTGTCGTCGCCGCCCATACTCGACATCATACCATAGGGGCGCTGTCCATCTATGTTCACCTGATAATCGCCAGCCTTGCCCGTCAGTTGATGCACAACATCAACCGCCTGACGCACACCGGTTGCACCTGTTGGATGACCATACCCGACGAGACCACCAGAGGTGTTGGTCGGGATGGAACCACTGAGCCTGGTTTTGCCGCTTTTCACGAAATCCGCACCTTCACCATACTCAGCAAAACCAGCAGCTTCAATTGCCAAGAGACCTGCAATCGTGAAGCAGTCATGCACATCGAGAACACTAAGCTCTTCAGGTTTGATACCAGCACGCTCATACGCACGTTGTGCAGCGATACTACACGTCGTCAGTTTCGTAAGGTCTGGAGGAGGTGTCGTAAGATTATCTTGAACCTGTCCGTACGATACAACTTCTGCAGCGTCCTTCATGTCAACACCGATTTTCTTAAGCCCCTCTTCACTCGCAAATACAAGTGCGGCACCACCATCTGAAACTTTGGAACAGTCAAACACATTGATACAATCGCAGAATGCCTTTGGTATGGGAGAGGACATGCCCGTCGCATACAGTTCAGTATTCCTGTTATGATATTCCTGCGCCTTCGGGTTTTTACGTGCATGTTCGATCGCATTTACGTACCATTGTGCCATGCCAGCTCGCACTTTATCATGACCGAATTTCTCAAAACACGCGCCTGCGCGCTGCGAGAATTTGTCCGGGAAA
>DAOVBK010000211.1 GCA_030670605.1 Candidatus Stahliibacteriota bacterium | reverse complement strand
GAGCGAGAGGTCGAGAACAATACCAAAGCCCAAATCCTAATCCCGATATTACTCAAATCTACGATTTGACCGTAATATCGCGGTCCGTTGACTCTCGTAGAGTCCACGTGACTCTGCGGAGATGTTCCGTCATGGAATGACGAGAATCCTCGCCTGTGGGGCGGGACTCGATTTTTCTGCAAAATCAAGATTTTGGAAAAATCGGCACGCCTAAAACCTGAATGTAGTGGCAGAGTTTACTCTGCGGATGTTTATTGGTCCGATTGTCCAATAGTCGTATCGTCTTGTTGTCATCTACAACTTCTCCCGCTAGTGCGGGATTCTTCCGCAGGAACTCACGTTCCCGCGAGAACGGAGTCGCTTTTGTGGCCAAATCAAAGATTTGGGCAAAAGCGGAATCGATTCGTCCGTAACACATCATAACGGACTCACTCGAAGAGTAATGTCAACATACTGTTCGAGTGAGCACTTTGTGCGAATCGAGAACCTTCTTAATTCCTCTGCGTTCTCTGCGAAAATTCTGCGTATTTCTCCATGTCCCCTTGTCTCAGAATTCTGCGCTCTTTGCGTATCTCACAAATGTCAAATGCCTGTCAGCGACATCGAACATCATGAGATGCCCTCGTGAGATATAGCAGTATTTCATCGGGGTTGAGACCTGACCCCGAATAGAACTCGTGTGCAGTACACTGTACTGCGAATGATTATAATGAAATGAGCTGCAAGTCTGACCTACAAATGCCCTGTACAGAGCCGTAACGGTATTTTCTCACTACTTAATGGCGTATTCACCGTCCCACATAACGATGTATATGTTTTTTGCGATATACTTACCTTTATACGTTCCACTTCCATGGATATTCTCGAACTTGCCGGCCCCACCTATATACGTGAAAGTCCCTTCAAATGTTGTGACCGGGGTACCGTCTTCTGAAAGAATCGTCGTTGTTGTACCCTCGCATTTGGCAAAAGTAACGTCGTCTTTATTGCTGATTTCCACATAGCTTTGATGAAAACCATTTCCTTTTGTTATGTCATTATGTACCGTGTTAACAACATGTGCGTCGTCCATAAACTCATTAGTTCCGGTATTGGAATTAGTGCCCTCATATACAGAGAAGCTAACCACGTGACCTTCTGTATCACCAATTTCAACTGTTTCCTGTAAAGTAGCGGCGAGTGTCATCTTGCCTGAAATTGCGGTCATCTTTTGTGCCATCAAAGGTGTCACACAAAAAGCAAGAATTACAGCAACACAGATAGATGCTGCTACTGACTGTCTAAACGTGCAAATCTGCATAGTTCTTACCTCCTTTTACAACATACGTCAAGCCCGCAGCTCACTCTTTGTCTTTGCTCGCATCGTGAAGCGATGCCTAACTCCTTATCAACTCATGATCTCAAAAAAAGCGACATCTGCTTATTCGACAATTCAACTTTATCAAAGCAGCTTATACGTAATCTAACTAATCTTCGGAACGACGCCGAGCTGCTGTAGCAAACTGAGCCGGTCGACATTCGCACAGCATCGTTCGGCGATTTTCCCGTTTTCAAATCGCCAGATATCGACTGCCGTAAAGGTTACCTTCTTGCCGGTTGCAGGAATATTATACAAACTGCCTTTGTGTGTTCCCTGTATCGTAAAGGCACCGACAACCTTGTCATCTTCGGCAACAAGATGGTCTATGGTGAAATGGATGTCGGGGAAACTCGAACGTGTTTCCATCACTGATAATTTGATGCCAGCTGGTCCTTTCAGTATTCTCTCAGGATTGTAAATATCTCTGGCAGTGTAGTTTGGTGCGTAAATCTCCTCGGCGATGTTTACATTACCTTGATTCCAGGCTTCTTCTATCCAACGGCGAATCGTCGCCTTGTTTTCTTCTGCTGACATACTGTATTACCTCCTTAATAAACAGATGCTTGTGCTAATCGCGATGTAATTCCTTAATCATCTCGAATGTTTCTATACCATAGTACCGTCTTTTCTTACCAGTTATTCGGAACCTGAATTTTTCATAGACGGATATTGCCTTTTTCAGAGGCTCAAAACACTCGAGGGTTATTGTTTTGCAGCCTTTTTGTCTGGCATGTTCCTCTATTGTTTCAAGGAGTTTCTTGCCCACACCTTTACCTTCTGCAGCGGGCACTACTCCCATACTACGCACATACACATCATCCCCTCTGTACTGGAGGATAGCTGTTCCAACGAGTCTACCATTGAGATATGCAACCAGCACATCATGCTCGCTATCTTCAATACGTTCTCTGATTTGAGCGGGGGTCATGATGGTTATGTTATATGCTTCTTCTGTGTATTGCTCTTTGAATGGTTCGAATGACTCTACAAGAATATTATGCACTGCGCGTGCTTCATCCGCAGCAGCAGTACGCACCTCTACCTCCTCCGGATTCATCTCTTCCTCCAACATTATTCAATTATAGCTGGTAAATCACTGATGCGCAAGAGCAGATACAAACGAGTGATAGGCTTAAGCGTTTAAGACGCCGATTCCAAGGATGGAACGCGAATATACGCGAATGCATTGACGGGGTTCTGCGACATTTTCTGCCGTGCAGATTTTGTAAAAACATGCAGGGGTGTTTGTTGATACAACAAAACACGATGTTCAGAATGTTCAGTTTTCTCCAGGGTTGTTCATGTACCTGAACACAGAGTCTAGCCGCGTGCTGCAATCAGTGCAAATATGACGCAATGACATACCATCTGATTGCAGTATCATCTGCTACTTCATACGCAAGCAACATCTCACCCGCAATATGACCATCATCAAAACCTGCAAACACCCACTGCGGCGACAGAATGTGAATCTTGCTATAGCGCATAGTACCCCCATGTCCTTAACGTTACAAATTCTGCACGGCAGATTTTGTAACGTTTACGATGTATGCAGTGTGAAGCGGTGTTATCAGGCATCAGCAATTCTAGCGTGTGCCGATCATTCTGCCGTATCGCGCCCAGCGCTCCCTTATAGACGGATATACGTGTTCCAGTAATTGGCTTTGACCTTTTTGAACCAGCTGAGGATTTTCACGCATCCATGCCTCAATATGTTCCTCAGAACAGAAGAAATTCATGAATGGAGAATACTCTGCAGCTACAGGCCGTTCGATTTGCTTTGGACTCCATACATAGATACGTGCATGAGATTTTGATACAATCTCTCCATTCTTAACAGTGATCGTGATTATTTCCTTGCACGTGTGGCACTGTGAAATAATCTCTGCATTTTTATTAAACACATGCGGAATGCTCAGCGCATCCAGTGCACAATTTGCGAATAATCTTTTTTCACCTTCCATGATTACCTGGTGTTCGGTCGGGACTAGTGACAACGGGTATACGCACACAATCTCACCGGTTTCCTTTTTTCGCACAAGGCGATCTTTCTCTTCGAGTTTACCTATGGTGCGGACTATTCTCAGGCGATATGTTTTCAATGTCTTGTGCAAAACAGTGACTGACGGAGCTTTGCCAGTTTCCAGCACCATTTTGAAGATTTGACGCAGCAAGGTAGCTTCAAATTCTGTCATCATACCAGACCCATGTTTGCGCGTGGCATATCTATGATCGTTCACTCAACACCTCTATCACGTTAATTTGACAAAATCTG
>DAOVBK010000035.1 GCA_030670605.1 Candidatus Stahliibacteriota bacterium | reverse complement strand
TTTGCCAATCCCATGCTAATGCCAATGATTATGAAGAGTTGTCGACTCAGGTGCGGAAAGTGAGTTGGTAATGTGATCAGTGAGGTAATGACAAATACGATGAGAAAGATTAAGAAGCTGCGCAGAAACGATGTTAGCAACCCGACGAAATGATATATGTAGAGCCGTTCTTCATCACGTTGGAATCTGTGAGACAACCGGTCGTGGAAGTGTCGAAGAACGATATCTGTTGCACCGCCGAGGATGGAAGTAAGGAATGCCAATAGAGTGGCGATGAGCAATGCGTGTCCTGGTGAATTGGATGTTTGCAGTATGAAGTACGAGCCGCACCCAACGATGCCCGCAGTTTGAGCATCGGGTGGGATTTCTGTGCCGATAGGCAATCCACCGAGGCAGATGAGTTGAAAGATGGCACCGAGAAAAATGCCTGTACCAATGTCTCCATACAGAGCACCGATGATTGTTCCCGAGATTAGCGGCTGTGATATGCCGAACTCACCGAAAGCGTATTTATCGAGTGCGATGAATGAACCAATGATACTGAGAATGAGTGCGTTCATAATCGTATATCGATAGTTGGCATTTTCCTGAAGATGAACAGCACAGATATACCCTGGAAGATTCTTTCAAAACCCGCTTCGGATGAGGAGACCGTTTCAATAGGGTAGGTCAGAACGTCGAACAGTGTGTCCGCGTGCATCGTGATAGGCGCAAAGTCTCTTGCCTCCAGGGTGCATTCATTCACCCCCGTCAATGAAACGATTGCATGGAGATCATTGTTATTCAAACGCAAGTCGTTTTGAAAGATCCCGAGTGAGAATTCGAAACCGAACAGTGTGAGGTCACCATCATATCGCAAACGGATCGTCCGTCCGGTTTTTCCCACCAGTTCAAGACATTTCTTGATCGGTCCATCGAATTCTATTTTCATATGTTTTTTGTCGAGAATTGCATAGCGTTCGTATTCGACAATCGAACCGATGTTGACACCCTTGCGAAACTCTTCTTCTGTTGGAATGTCCTGCAGCACACGGTCAATGCCAAAGCCTCGTTCGTAACGGTCGTAGATAAGGTATTTCTGTAATTCCTGCTCTTTGCTTTTAAACGTCTCGTGAATGGATTTCACTTCGTTGTGATTCGTGGATGCGGGGAGGCTTTGATGATACTTCTCTCGACGCCTGCCCAAATAATTCAGTAAATTCTGTTTTCTCTCTCGGTCATCAAGTTCAACAAAGCGTGCTGTTCTTGGTTTCATGACAATAAAGAAGTTACTGTCAGAAAAGACTATCTCTTGCTCACCGTCTGTATCAAAATCCATTTCTTGAAGCTGTGGCGCTTGCTGCGGATGCTCGGCATCAATGAGATTTCTGTAGATTGCATCTCGCAGATGAGGAAGGTAGAGCCCGCCGAAAATGCCATGCCAATAGGCACAGGAACATTGTCCACGCCATAATGAGAGTTTTGCTGCTTCACCGTCACCCACATTCGTGCTCACGTGAAGCATTCTTTTGTGCATGATATTCGCTTCTGGATATTTCCTCAAGAAGTTCCTGAAATAACCACCGTGGATTAGATAGTAGTACTTGCTGTTGATTTTTTTCTTCAATTTCTCATATTCCTTGCTACGTTCTGGCGGCAGAACCCATTCTCCCATCTCTTCATATGAAGAGGTCGGCAGATAGATACGGCCTGCCGGAGGTTCGTCAGCAACCTCGTGCAGGAAGACCGTTTCAATGTCCGGTTCGTTTTCGAGTAGGCTGAGGAATTCATCAAGCCATCGCTTGGTGTGTACCCAGTCGTATGTGCCTGGCCAGACACCGAATTTCTCACCATCATCGCCCAGCGTTTTGAGAACATTTGGCCGTTTTTTCTCTTCACTCCTAAGAAAAGCAAGGGTCTCTACAATAGGATGAAATGGAATGAGATAACGGAGCTTCATAGAAATGGGAAACACTTTCAGTGTTTTGCCTTCTTGTTCTGTAATATAGTAAGAGTATAGATTTTCATCGGTAAGTCCTGCATAGAGGAAGTGCGTATCGTCGAGCAGTGTGTATGTGATCCCGGCGTCATGTAATGTCGCTGCGAGCTGTGGCTCCCAGATTCTTTCGGTCAACCAAAGTCCTTGTGCATGATAGTCAAAGTGCGTGAAGAGGAAGTCGGTGTAATACTTGATCTGCTCAATAACATCATGTCTGGGAATAAAGGTTAGTATCGGTTCACCATAGGCAGAGGTGAGTATGTCAGACTGGCCGTTCTTTACCGTTTCTTTGAGCATTTCGCAAAATTCAGGGTGTTTCTTGACTATCCACTCCAGTAATGTCCCGGAATTGTGGATGCCGAACTTAACCTTCCTGTGTTTCATAAGTGTCGTGAGGAGCGGCAGGTAGGCGTGTTTGTACGTATGCTCAAAAACCTCGTCAAAATTGCCCGTCGGCTGGTGATTATGTATGTAGAGCGCAATCCTAATCACAACACACCAGCCAATTTCTTGACAACATCAATTGTCGCTGAATTGGGTAGTTGTTTGCCAATGATTTTGACTCCCCGATGATACAACTGGACGACTGATTCAATATCCTCAGGGAGAAGATGGATGTATGGTGCTATTTCCCGCGTTCCTTCGCGATAGCCAAGGCCACCGATTGTCACTTCTTTCACGTCGAGTCCTCTCTTCAGTAATTCATGTGCCTCTTGCACCGAGGCGACAATGACCATTGTTTTTAGTTTGTTCTCATTTAATGCTGTTATGCATTGCTTCATTTCGAGACAGCAGAACGTGATACCCTCTGGCACCGCAAGACGATAGGCATTGCATGCCCATTCATCTTTGCTTATTTTGTTAGACGCGAGAATGAGCATCTTGATGCCGAGCGGACGTGCCCAGCCAGCAACCACCTGGCCGTGAATAAGACGGTCATCTACGCGTAAGATGAGCACGTCAGTCCCAAAACTCCCATGTTATTGTGAACCGACCATTCCGTGGCGTATTCTCATATCCGCCAACGTATGCATATGATTCATCCAGAACATTATCAAAATGAACGCTGAATGTGAGTGTTATGAACCGTATGTGTGCTGCAGCTGAAAGAACCGTGAACGGTTCATCTTCTTGTTCTATTCTATCCTGTCGTGTGCCTACATATTCTGCCCGGATTGTCAATCCCAAACCAAAGCGAGGTGTTTCGCGCATGAACGCCATGAAGCCGCGTACATGGCTCTTCGGGACGAGCAGTAGCGAATCACCAGTGAACGTATAGTTGCCGCTCAACCCGGCAGAGATCGCGGTGTTTGATTGCGCACTCGTATCCTGTGTAAGATGAAGCATGCCGATGATGTGTCCTTCAATGCCAGTTCGTTGCCACGACGCAACATTCTGACGCATGATATTGTCGCCAGCCTCACGGTGCGTTGTGATCATATTTTCGTAATCGTGCCTATACAATGTAACAAAGCTTCTACCCCAGTGGAGAGAGATTTCCTGTTGCCACAGATACTCTGGTACGAGTGTACTATTGCCACGTGTCCAGTCGTAAAGGTGGGGAATGTCAGTCGGACCATACAACTCAAGAAGAGATGGGTTTCGGAAATCACGGGAGACTGTGGCAGAAAGTCGCGCCGAATCGGAAAAGAGAAAGCTAACGGTTACCTGCGGCGCGTGGAGCCACTCACGCTCATCATACCATTCGGCACGCGCTCCGAGTGAGAGAGATAACATCTGGTATGATTTCTGTATCGCTATACGTCCGTTCAGCGAGCGTATCGTGTATTCACCCACGAGGTCACTTTCGACATCACTAATAACACCCATCAATTGATATGCAAGTGTATAGCCACCCATGTTGTTTTGGTTGTTGATATCGATTCCAAAATTCTTTGTGATGTTTGCATACAATGAGTCCGTACCGATACCTTTTTGATCGTTGCGGTTAACAGTGTAGTACACAGAAGCCCGATGACTATCATTGCCGAGAACGAAGGATACATCAGCGAAATCATTCTTGCCAGTAGCCTGCAAAGAGTCAAACGTCCTTCCATGAATACCATACTCACCTGACGCGTAAATGATATCCAAACGCATGGGAACAATCGTATTATAGTAAATATTGGAATACAGTGAACCGAGATCGTACTGAGAATTGAAGCGGTAGCCACCCGTTTCCACGTATGAACCGCTGAGATAGAAGCCGAGATCATTGGTGATCGGTCTTGTAAAGCCAATAGTATAGACATTTGTTTCAAAATCACCCCATGTGAATTGAACAAAGGAAAAAGGCGTGTCATACTGATTTACTCTTGAAACGATATTAACACAATCAGAGCCCAGTCTGTGATCACTGATGCCGATTTTGTCGATGGGGTGGGGAGACAATTGTGCAAGATTCACATAGCCAAAAAGCGGATTGTCAATACGATGACCATTCAAGAAAAGTGTTGTGTGTCGTGGATCCTTTCCTTTTCTCGCAATAACCGAAAGCTGACCACCGCCAAAATCAAGTAAAGCAAAAGGACTGGAGAAGAACGTCTCAATGAGCTTATAGTCCCCTTTTGCTGGTTGCATGGTGAGCATCTGAGATTGTGTCGTCTCTGGATAAAACCAAAACGCTACAATGGATGGTATTTCGTATGTTTGTGCAGTATCTGTGGTTGCTGAATCACTACTCATCAACGTAATAAGCATAAGTAACACTGGCTGATTATAGTATAATTTCGTATGTTGTCAAGGAACCTATGGTAGACAACGGTTTGTGTTTGTGGCAATATCTCAACGTATCCATACGAAATGTAAAAACATACGTTTTTTGTGAACGCCAGTAGCACGAATAGTCGTATTTCCGGTTGACTTCTGTCAGCATGTATGTATAATGGACGCTATGATAGAAAAGATTGAAAGCATTCTTCGGAAGTACGATTATAGAAGTGCGAACATCATTCAAATTCTCCAGGACATTCAATCACTACACCGATATCTGCCACGAGAGCTCTTGGTGGCTGTCAGCCAACGATTGAAGATGCCTTTGAGCAACATCTACAGTATTGCTACATTCTATACTGCCTTCAGCCTCAATCCTCGTGGAAAACATCTCTGTACCGTTTGCATGGGCACCGCCTGTCATGTACGTGGCGCACCAAATGTGTTGAACCAGATTGAAGAAAGACTGAAAATAAAGTCGGGCGATACGACTGAAGACAAGATGTTTTCACTGGAAACAGTGAACTGCCTCGGTGCATGCGCCCTTGCACCCATCGTCGTGATTGATGGTCGGTATTATGGCCAGACCACGGTAGACAAAGTCAATCGACTACTCGATACCTACCATGAGAAAGAAACGGCGTAAAGGATTTCGCTTAGACCTCCTCGTGTGCGCAGGAACCGGCTGCGTTGCGAATAATTCCTTCGGCATCAGGGAAGAACTTGAAAAGGAAATTGCCCGACGAGATTTGGGGTACGAGGTGCGTGTTGTCACCACTGGTTGCCAAGGGTTCTGTGAACGTGGTCCGATTGTGATCGTTCAGCCTGATGGCATATTCTATCAGCGGGTCAAAAAAGAACATATCTCACATCTTGTTGAAGAACATCTACTCAAGGGCAGACCTGTTAAGGATTTGATGTATGTTCCGTCACCTGAGAAACCACCCGTGTCCAAGATGATGGACATCGGATTTTTCAAACACCAGCGATTGATTGTCCTGAGGAATCGTGGTCGGCTCGACCCAGAGAATATTGATGAGTATATCGGGTTTGATGGTTATCAGGCGCTCGAGAAAGCATTCACGACAATGACATCAAAGCAGATACTCGAAGAGATCAAGGCGTCCGGATTGAGAGGACGTGGTGGTGCTGGTTTTCTTACCGGGCTCAAATGGGAATTGTGTCATGCATCACCGGGTAGGGTCAAGTATATCGTATGCAATGGCGATGAGGGCGATCATGGTGCATTCATGGATCGGAGTGTTTTGGAAGCAGACCCTCATGCAGTGATTGAGGGGATGGCTATTGGTGCCAAGGCGATGGGTGCGCATAGGGGGTTTATCTATGTGCGGAACGAATATCCACTCGCGGTGAAAAGAATACAGATTGCATTGGCACAGGCAGTTGAATATGGCCTCTTGGGTAAGGACATTCTCGGAACAGGGTTTGATTTCACGATCGAGGTCGTGAGAGGCTCTGGAGCATTTGTCTGCGGAGAAGAAACGGCTCTGCTTGTGTCAATAGAAGGAAGGGTCGGCAGACCGCGACCGAGGCCTCCATATCCTGCGAAAGAAGGTTTATGGCGTAAGCCAACAAACATAAATAATGTTGAGACATGGGCGAATGTGCCGGTCATTATTCGACGGGGTGCACGATGGTTTTCTTCGATTGGCACGAAGAAGAGCAAGGGGACAAAGATCTTTTCTCTGGTTGGTAAGATCAACAATACTGGTTTGGTCGAGGTGCCGATGGGCATTACCCTGAGAGAGATCATCTATGACATAGGTGGAGGCATCCCCGGTGATAAGAAGTTCAAAGCCGTGCAGACTGGTGGTCCTTCTGGTGGGTGCATACCAAATGCGCTGTTGGACCTGCCAATCGATTACGAAGGTTTGTCTAAAGCCGGTTCCATGATGGGGTCCGGTGGTATGATCGTGATGGATGAGGACACGTGCATGGTAGATGTTGCCCGGTACTTCTTGAATTTCACTCAGCAAGAATCCTGTGGTAAGTGTCCATCATGTCGGCTCGGCACAAAGCAGATGGTTACGATTCTCGATCGTATTATTGAAGGTAATGGAAGGGATGGGGACATTGAATCTCTGGCGGAGATCGGTAAGAACGTTAAGCAGAGTTCTTTATGTGGGCTCGGTCAGACGGCGTCCAATCCAGTTCTCACGACGCTCAAGTATTTCAAAGATGAATACGAGGCTCATATCAAGGAGAAACGATGTCCTGCATTGGTGTGCAAGGCACTGATATCATACGTTATTGATCCCGGAGCCTGCAGTGGGTGTACGGTATGTTCAAAGAACTGTCCGAGCAATGCGATAACCGGCGAACCAAAGAAAGTACATGTCATTGACCAGAGCAAATGTACAAAGTGTGGCATCTGTATGACCGTATGTCCAGATAAATTCAGTGCGGTGAAAAAAGTATCGCCAGCAAAGACAAAAATATGATACGATTGACAATTGACGACAAACGCGTAACCGCAAAGCGTGGAGAAACAGTCCTCGAGGTCGCTCAGAGAAAGGGCATCTATATTCCGACGCTGTGTTACCACAAGGACCTTAGTGCCTACGGCGGCTGTCGACTGTGTATTGTCGAAGTCAAAGGGTGGCCCAACCCAGTCACTGCGTGCACACTGCCGGTGGAAGATGGGATGGTCATCAAGACTGATACGCCACGATTGAAAAAACTCCGCACATTTTCTTTGCAGTTAATCTTGTCTGAACATCCTCACGCATGTCTCATTTGTGATCGAGAAGAAGAGTGTGCTCAATATCAAGAATGTATTCAGAAGTCGAGTATCACATTCGGCTGCAAGTTCTGCAGTAGTAATGGTGATTGTGAACTACAAGACCTAATCGACCATCTCGGCATCAAAGAGATACCATATGAATTCACGTATCGTCAACTCGATGTGGAGAAATCCGATCCATTCTTCGAACGTGATTATAACCTCTGTATTCTGTGTGGACGATGTATCCGTGCCTGTCAGGAAAAAAGAGGTGCTCATATCCTTGATTTCATTCATCGTGGTCCGCGGACGCTCGTTGGTACTGCTTTTGGCATGAACCATCTCGAGATCGGGTGCCAGTTCTGCGGTGCGTGTGTCGATGTGTGTCCGACCGGCGCCCTGCGCGAACGATACAGTATGTGGGCAGGTCTGCCGGAACGGTCTGTACGCTCGACCTGTGCGCTGTGTAGTATCGGTTGTTCGATAAAAATCAATGTCGGCAAGAAGGGAATTATCAACTCAGTTCCTGACAAAGACGAGCTGTGCGTACGCGGTCGTTTTGGCATCGCACCATTAGTGCATCATCCGAAGCGTGTTACCTCTCCGTTTTTGAGAAAAGGCAATCGTCTTGTCCAAGTCGGTTGGCACGAGGCATTGGAATCCGCATGCGTGCAGTTGAATGAGCATCAGGGGAAAACAGGCATCATGTTCTCACCGCAAATGTCAAGCGAGTCAATTGATGCCGTTATCAGGCTCGCTGATCATCTAAAGTGTCATAGTATGGCGACGTCCACAGCGCTCTCTCGTGACCTGGAAGCTTTCAACATCAAAGACATACAAGACAATGCAGTGTTCATTATTGTCAATACAGACGTTATTGATTTCTCGCCTCTGTTTCTAAAACTGAGGTCACGATCGAAAAAAAGACCTTTTATTGTTACTATCGATGCAATTGCGAGCAAAAGTGCGGAGATGGCTGATGTGTGGCTTCGATCACCAGTGGGAAAAGAAACTCGCGTGCTGCAACAGCTTTTTGCCCAAAAAAAGGTATGTCCACAAAAGACGTTGGAGAAGAATATCAAGAAAGCCAGGGATTCCATGGACGGCAAGCACGTTTATCTGTTCTACGCTGCACATAATATCGCTGATATCACGGTGCCAAAACATATTAAGACAATACCTCTGACAAGCACGACAAACGCTCTTAAGATACTCGATCTGGGTGTCGATGCGTCGCCTGCTCATGTGTTGCATGACCAGAATATTGACTGCTTGTATGTGTTGGGAACAGTACCACATCTATCAAAGAAATACAAAAGCGTCATTGTCCAAGACTGTTTTCTTCCGCAATTCGATTGTGATGTTTTTTTACCAGCTGCAACGTTTGCAGAAACAAATGGAACTGTTATTAACATCGAAGGGAAGAAGCGGAAACTGCGTAAGGCGTTCGAACCCGTTGGCAATGCAAAACCCGATGACTGGATACTTGCGCAGATGTGCACAATGCTCGGGTGTGAAACGAAACGCAAAACGTCTAAACAAAAGAATCGACATGGTGCTCTGGTAACGCATAATCTTAGCCGCAGCAAAGCATATCCGCTACAGCTCATAGTGAGAGAAAATGCGTATGTCTATCGTGGCCATACTCTTTCTGTGTTGATGAAAGGTTTTGATAGACTACGCCGTGACAGATGCGCACGGATTCATGAGCGTACGGCAAAGCGATATCGTTTGAAAGACAACATGACGGTCGATATCATTGGCAGACATGTTACCCTCACGATGCCTATTTTGATCACCGATGCAGTGCCTGAGGATGTTGTGTTCATATATCATCCATTTGTTGGTACAGTTGAAAGTCAACCAGTGAGGCTCGAATGTACAAAGTCATAGCACGAGAACAGCTTGTACCTAACATACATCTTCTTGTTATAGAATCGCGCATCATCCATAAGAATGCACAAGCAGGAGAATTCGTGGTCGTCCGTGCAGATGAACAGGGTGAGCGCATTCCGCTAAATCTTGTCGATTGGGATGCAGAAAGTGTCAGCATGGTCTTCATGGAGGTGGGCACCTCGACGAGGAAGCTTGCCTCACTACAAAAGGGAGATAAAATAGCAACCTTGGCAGGACCATTGGGCAAGCCGACCGAGAGGTTTCAGAACAAGAATATTCTCTGCGTTGGTGGCTGCTATGGTATTGGTGCGCTCTATCCAGTCATCCGCATGTTCAAGAATGACAACAATCGTGTATCAACAGTGATCGAGGCGCGGAGCTCATTTCTTTTGTATTGGCGGGAGAAACTAAGACAGTACAGCGATGAACTACATGAAATCACCCGTGACGGAACCACGGGTTTTACCGGTCATGTAAACGAATTTATTGTCGACTATTTGAAGAAACATACGGTTGATGTTGTCTACGTCCAGGGTTGTACGTATCTCACGTATCTCATGAGTGAGACGACCCGACCGTTCAAAATAAAAACGATTGTTGGTTTGAATCCAATCATGGTCGATGCCACTGGCATGTGTGGTGTGTGCAGAGTGATTGTCGGCGGCGAGATGAAGTTCGGATGTGTTGATGGTCCGGAATTCGATGGCCATCAAGTAGATTGGGACAACCTGCTATCGCGACGCAAAGTGTATTTGGATGAAGAAAGATATTCAC
>DAOVBK010000045.1 GCA_030670605.1 Candidatus Stahliibacteriota bacterium | reverse complement strand
CCTTTTCCTGATCGAGCAATTCCACACCCGAGCTTTTTATCTCATCGAGAATCTGATCAAGTTTCGCTTGATCCCTACCTTCGCTGAAATTGGGAATACACTCAACTATCTTCTCCATAAATGACCCTTCCTTTTTTGATCGTATACTTGACGACATCTTCTCCAAAATGGTACGGAATTTTCTTGTAATGATCTACATTAAACACAACAATATCAGCCTGTTTACCCTCCTCAATACTCCCAAGCCGGTCATAGAGATTGAGTGCCTTTGCACCGTACTTGGTTGCTGCGAGCAATGCATCTTCGACGTGCATACCATAGGAAATGCATGCCAGTGACACTATCTTTGGCATCGAATAGATCATGCATGAGCCGGGATTGTAATCAGAGGCAAGCGCAACGTGCGTTTTCGTTTCTTGATACGCTCGTATGTTTGGTTTCTTTTTCATCTGCAGGAAAAATGTTGCACCAGGCAGGAGCGTGGGAATAACACCGGCTTTTTTCATCCTCTTGATCGCTCCTTTTGTCGTACATTCAAGATGCTCTGCGGAAATGCATTTCAGTTCCGCGGCAAGATGTGCCGCACCAATATTGGCAAACTGGTCGGCATGTATTTTGAGAGCCAGTCCGAGTTCCTTCGCCTTCAGGAGCACGGTCTTACTTTCTTTTCTTGTGAAAGCGATTTTGTCGCAGAAGATATCACAGAAAACAGCAAGTTTCTGACGCGTAACTTCAGGAAGCATCTCTTTGGTAACAAGATCGATGTAGTTGTTTCGATTCATGTGTTGTGGAATAGTGTGAACTAAGAACGTAGGTACAACATCGAGATGAGAATTTCTCTCAAGTTTGTGTATGACGCGGAGCATTTTTATTTCTTCTCGTGTGTTGAGACCGTATCCACTTTTTATCTCGACCGTCGTCGTACCATGTTGTGCAATTCTATTCAGTCTCTGCATTCCCGTATCATAGAGCTCTGTTTCGCTAGCCTCACGTGTCATCTTCACGGTGCTCGCAATACCGCCGCCTGATTGTGCGATCTTCTCATACTTTACGCCGGTAACGCGCAATGCGAATTCATCCTCACGCGACCCTCCGTAAACGAGATGTGTGTGAGAATCTACAAACCCTGGGCATACGACACAACCGCGTGCGTTTATTGTTGTGTGCCGCTTCTTTGTGTACTTTACAGAACCAATATGCTTAATCGTTCCATTTTCTACGAATAGTGACGCGTTCCTGAGTACATGGAGACCTGTTTTCATGGTCAGTATCTCTGATGCATTATCAATCAGTAACGCCATAGACGTCTATTCTACGTCAATTTTGCGTAATGTCAACAGTTTGCGGAGATTTTGAAGGAATTATCGACTGATTTTGTCTATTTCGTCAATGAGTTCATTGAAACAAAGCCACAACGCCCACTGCTCATCATCATTGAGCCTGTGCCATGGGATTTCTTTTCCATTGAACTGATCAACAATCTCTATTTCTCCCGTGGGAGATAGCCGTGCAGTGAGATAATTGTAGTCTTTACTGTCGACGACAACCGTCTTAATACACTCTTCAATAAGATGCCGTACATTCTTATCCCGCGTCCTGTACATATCTTCAATCTCCTTCCGTCTATCAGTGATGCTGAGGGTACAGCCAGTATCATCGAACAAGAGATTGTCTTCGGACGAGAGGACGTGAAATCTCGTTCTCGTAGCGGTCCTCTGTTCACTACCCTGCTCCATATCATTGATAGTATCGAGCATTCGGTGCCAGAATCCAAGTGACAATTCGATCATGATCTCTACATCCGCGCCACATTTCGGGCAGGCGAATTCATACTGTATACTTTCCCACTCATAGCTGCATTTTGTACAATGATAGACGTTGACCATGTCTAATTAATTATAAGGGTGGTAATACAGTCGTCAATGGTCGACTGTTCGACTTAAGACTAATGTGGTATAGTACGCTAAATTTTATATGCTTTGTCGCCCTCTCAGTGATTCGCTCACATCACCAAGTGCGACTGCTATATGCATAAAAGCGCAGCCACCCTCATGCCACAAAACGCACTTCTCTTTGTCGCATTGTTCTGGCCGGCCTGCACCTTTGAACGGACATTTCAGACCATCACCCATGATTACACCTCCTTGCTCGAAGCTCTCTTCCTAAGGCAAAAATCAAAAGGCAAACACAAAGTCACAGAGTCAAAAGATCGAAGAGTCAAAGAGTAAAAGAATAAGGCAAAAGACAAAGGGCAAAAGTCAAAGGGCAAAACACGTACTGTTCTTCTCGCTTGATTATACAACGATTTCAATTGCTGTCAATACGGTGGCCTGAGTTGGGGTCAGGCCTGATATTTATACAATTTGACAACAAGGCAATAGAGGGCCACTGGAGGCAATCTGCGGCGAGACAGGCCAAAAGGTAAAAGTGAATGGTGAATTGTGAATGGGAAAGCAGATATCGGAAGACTAGTGACAAATTCCAAATGTCAATTCAATCCCGTTAGAGAAAGCCTATTTGTAGTCGGTAATCCATTGACGTGCGTGCACTGTCGGTGTGAAACGACGATGAGAGTTCTGCTGTTTTCTAACGGGATCAATGTCAAAGTCTAAAGACCCAAATCCCTCTCCCATTAGAGGGCGAGTCAACACAGCACTTCCTCTCCCTGATCACCATCAATTTCTTCTCCCTTGGGGGAGAAGACTAAGATGAGGGGGGAAATTGACCATTGGCCATTCGCCATTAGCGATAAGCCACTGCGTGAGGGTGCTCTCTACGAATACGAAATACGAGAGACCAGTACGATTTTCTGCGCTCTCTGCGATGATTCTGTGTACTCTGTGTTATAGGGTTTAGACCTTCAATTCATTTCT
Source organism: Candidatus Stahliibacteriota bacterium (assembly GCA_030670605.1). Taxonomy (GTDB): domain Bacteria; phylum Hydrothermota; class Tepidihabitantia; order SM23-42; family SM23-42; genus DAOVBK01. The sequence goes on along the minus strand of DAOVBK010000045.1, from coordinate 6,107 downwards.
CAAGTTTCTTGACCCCATTGCATTGATTGATTAACGCTCAGATAGTCTCACAACGGTCGGCGATGCGCAATCGCAACGTTACGGTAATTTCTATTTGAGCTATACGCCCACATAGCGGTTTTGAAATCACCTGTTGCACGCCAGGTCTTAAGAAACTTACGGATGAGAGAGAAGCGACTATACAGTTTCTTAACCGCTTCATGCATGGCTGCTGCGAGTTCACGTGGCTCTACTAACAGTGGTTTGTGAACGACCTCGGTCATATCATAGTGGTCCCAATCACGCGGAAAATCTGTATAGATGAGACGATGCTTTTCTTTCAACATGTTGAACAACCGTGTTCCTGGTAGAGGTGTCAGAAACGTTGTCTGCATCACATCAACACCGCTTTTGAGAATATATGAGGTTCGGCGATCGAGTGCTGTTTTTGTATCGCTGTCCATGCCGTATATAAAGGCACCAAGCACAGCAATACCATGTTTGTTGATTCGATGAAATGTTATGTCGTACGAATCCTTTACCATTTTTACGTTCAGCTTCTTATTCACTTGAACAAGAGCTTCCTCATTTTCTGCCTCGACACCCAAAAAGACCATCCTGCATCCACTCTTTGCAGCATATTCAAGTACTTCTTCGTTGTCGGCGAAGTTCATTGACGCCTGGCAAAACCAACTTTTTTTCATCCCACGTTTGACCATGCCTTTGAACAAAACGATGGCGCGTTGAGCTGACTCCATACCATAGCCGATCAGGTTATCATCAACGAAAAACACCATTTGCTGATGTATCGTCTCCAGCTCATCCAAAACATCCTCTACTGGTCTCTGGCGATAACGACTTCCATTGAATGCAGTTACTGAACAGAAATCGCAGTTCATTGGACAACCACGTGATGTCTGCATGGAACCGAACAGGTATTCGGGATGAAAAAGGTCTCTGCGCGGTTGTAGCATGTCTTTCAAATCTATCCATTCACCATGATACACTCTTTTCAGATTTCCTGATTCAAAATCATTAATGACCCTGGACCAGATACTCTCTGCCTCACCTGTTACGACAGAATTAACATACCCAAGCGCTTCATCTGGTAACATCGATGCATGAATACCACCCAGTACCGTTGGTATACACTTTTCTTTGTACACTGCAGCGATTTCATAGGCCCTGTTTGCAGCCGCTGTGAACGCAGTCAGCCCGACAAGGTCTGCTTTTTTGTAAACGAAAGGTTCAAAATTCTCATCGATGATTTCTACATCCCAATGATCAGGTGTCAATGCGGCGATGATTCCGAGACCGAGGGGTTGGAACCGAGAGCTTAGATTCACGGTTAGACCGATTTTAGAAGGGTTGACCGGATTTATCAGAAGGAGCTTCCTACGCACTGCATCAGTATAATAACGTACATTGCTATGTCAACATAAAGAGGAAACTGGGAATGGTATCCCTGACACACCTTTCACTTGACATCTCATAAATCCTACGTATACTCATAGTACTTAGCGAATAACAATATTCACATGGAGGGGAATATGCTGAGAATCATACAATACATTTATATAGTCATCTGCACAACCATCAACCTATCATGCTGTCCAAGGTGATTTCATGTGCCACGTTTGGCATTGAGGGTTATGTTATCGATGTGGAAGTTGATTTGACCACTGGTCTACCCGGATTTACGACCGTTGGTCTACCGGATAATGCGGTTAAAGAATCAAAAGACCGTGTCTATGCGGCGGTCAAAAATGCTGGATTTCGATTCCCATCTCGTAAAATCACGGTCAATCTGGCTCCTGCCGATATTAAAAAAGAAGGTTCGAGTTTTGATCTACCGATCGCGGTTGGCATTCTTGCGGCATCACAATCTGTGCGCAGTGCACAATTGAAACAGCATGCCATCCTCGGCGAGCTCTCACTCGACGGCTCGCTACGACCTATTAAAGGTGCGATATCAGTTTCTTTAGCGGCAAAAGCGTGTGGTCTTGAGGGTTTGATTATACCGCGCGCAAATGCACGAGAAGCAGCACTTGTTGATGGCATCAATGTCTATGGCTTTGATAATCTCATCGGGGTTGTCGCGTTCTTGAACGGAGAACTCGACCGACCTGCAACACAGGTCAATCGAGCAGAGATTTTCAGTGCTGCCTCAAACTACAGTGTGGATTTCGCTGAGGTTAAAGGACAACATCATGCAAAACGTGCCATCGAAATCGCTGCGGCTGGCGGACACAACATTCTGATGATCGGACCGCCGGGCACGGGTAAAACAATGCTTGCGCGCAGACTCGTGACTGTTCTTCCGGAAATGAGCATGGACGAGGCACTCGAGACTACGAAAATACATTCTATTGCGGGAATTCTCAATACCGGTGATTCACTATTAGGTACGCGACCATTTCGTTCACCCCACCATACGATTTCTGACGCGGGCATTATCGGTGGTGGCCATGTACCAAAACCAGGCGAAGTATCATTAGCACACAATGGTGTATTATTTCTCGACGAATTACCGGAATTTCACAAAAATGTCCTGGAGGTATTGCGTCAACCAATCGAAGATGGCTCAGTCACCATCGGTCGAGCACGGATTACCTTGACGTATCCAGCACGTTTCATGCTTGCAGCAGCAATGAATCCATGTCCGTGCGGCTATTTCACTGACCCGTATCATGAATGCCGCTGTACACCCCCAGCAATTCAGCGCTACCATGCGAAAATCTCCGGTCCTTTGCTTGACCGCATTGACCTTCATATTGAAGTGCCATCACTCAAATACGATGAGCTGAAGTCAACACTGCCATCAGAATCGTCAGACATCATTCGCGAACGCGTCAATGCAGCGCGCAAGCAGCAACTGAAGCGGTTTGAAGATACAAAGAATATGTACTGCAATGCACACATGGGGTCAAAATACATACGTAAATACTGTCCGATTGACGAGCATTCACAATCACTGCTTAAGGCGGCAATCCAGAAGTTCGGTCTTTCAGCCCGCGCCTATGATAAGGTTCTGAAAGTCGCACGCACAATTGCTGACCTGGAGAACGGAGAGAATATCAAAATCCAGCATGTGGCCGAAGCAATACAATACCGTTCATTAGACAAGAACATCTGGCAGCGGTTCTAGGATAACAGTCAGGGACGGTGCTTGACATTTTGACATTTGCTGAGATTGGGTTTTAGGGAGAATTATGTAATGAGGAGAGTACGGCTCGCATATGAAGGTTCATTTCATCATGTGATGAATAGAGGCTTACGGGGCGAGGATATTTTTTTCGATAACCGTGCCAAAGCTTATTTCCTTGAAGTCATGGCTGAGCAGGCATCAGCATTGAAGATCAGGATTCTGGCTTACTGTGTAATGGACAATCACTATCATCTAGTGCTTCAAAACGTATCAGGTAAGCTCTCGGAGTATATGAAACAGGTGAATGGGCAATACGGCATGTATTATCGCAAACGGAGAGGTGGGATGGGATATGTGTTTCAGGGTCGATTTAAGTCAATACTCATTCAGGAAGATAAGTATTTGAGGATGGTGCTTTTGTACATACTATTGAACCCGGTTCGTGGTAAGAAAGTAAGTTATCCTCGTGCGTATCCCTGGTCGAGTGTTCAGGAGTATTTTGCTGGTGGTCAATCTTCTACGGTGGATAGTGCATTAGTTGAGGCCGTGTTCGAGACGCGTGTCGTTTTGTATCAAGAACTCAAGGGTTTGGTTGACAGAGAATTACCAGTGATGCAGACGCGCTACGGAGAAGTATTGGGGGATGAACGCTATGTTGAGACAGCGATCAAGACATTTAATCGACGGAAACAGCAGAGCAGGTCATTACGTATGCGGCAGAATGATGTTCTATTTCGAAGCTTGGAGCAAGTGATGCAGGAATTTAAGTGCAAACACGGAGTTGCACCAGGGGATATAGATTGCAGTAATCACCATGGTAAAGCCTTGCGGTCACAACTATTGGTTGCTTTGAAAGATGAGGCTGGGATGACGTACTCCGAGATCATACAGGTACCGATATTCCAGACGTTGAAATGTAATTCACTGGGTCAGATCTACAGACGCACTAAAGCCAAAACGGTCAAGTGCTAAGAAAAAATGTCAAAATGTCAAGCACCGTCCCCATTGTTCTATTATTATGTTTTTAGTTTTTGTAGTTCAGCGACGGTTTTTTCTGCGATGCTCTTTTCTCGAACAAAGTGTTTTATCATCCTTTGTAAGCACTTTTGCTTTTCTTCCACCTTACCGAGATATCGGGCACACGCCTCCATGTTTTTCGTTGTTCTTTCCACATTGGCTTGTATCCGTTCTGGAACCTTGTCGCTATCGTGCATTATTGCGTCCTGGGGACAGACGTCATGACATACAGCGCAACGAATGCACCCATCCATATTTATTCTTGCCTTATCTTCCTGCATCTCTATGACACCCACTGGGCACTCCTCCACACAGGTGCCACAACCATTACATGTGGCGTCACTAATCCAAGGCATGTTACTCTCCTTTTTTGAAATTCAATACAAATCCCTCATCATAGTAATCATCATGCAGAAGTTTTCCTGTGAATTTACGATCCAGTACAAACCCTGAATTCTCTATTTCCTTTACAATATCCCTCAGTTTTACATTGGCTAATTCCATCAAAGGATAATTGTTTTTGTGATGTTTTGGATAGATAGAAAAGAACCCATCATCTTTCAAGACTCTACATATTTCATCATAAACTAATTTCCTTTCGTCTATTTTCATGAAATGAATGACATCATAGCACAAAACTACATCAACTGAATTCTCTTCTAGTGGAATCCGAGAAGACTCATTTATTAGCTCAACGTTCTCTATGCGGCTTTCTGTTATTCTATCTTTCAATTTATCCAGAATATCGCTGTCTTTGTCTAGTGCGTATACTTTACCATCTCTGCCCACCAATTTCGATGCAGGAATCGTATAATGACCCTCTCCACAGCCAAAATCCAAAACAGTTTGCCCCGGTCTAACACCAATATCAGTTAAAAACTTTCGACCGTCTACCTCTATCCAATTATCAACAGTTTTATTCATCACTCAAGGGTATGCTTAGTTCTGCACCGCAGCCAAGGTCGATGAAATCTTCATTCCAGGCTGCTTTGAATAATTCTATGGGCCTACCCCCGGTGCAGTGAGACGGAGCGACCTTTTTTACCCCTAAGGCCTTTAGTTCGTTGATTATTTCTTTTACCTGGTTATCCTGGTAAGACATCAGATGAAATCCACCCAGGACTAAATAGATTTTCTGGTTTAGGTATTTCTTGACAAATTCAACGATGTTCACTATCCCGGGGTGGGCACAGCCAGTGATAATAATAAGGCCTTTTTCAGTGATGATAACTAGAGATTGTTCTTTCATCGAGGTACCCAATTCTCCGGTGGACCAAACCTGTGCGCAAATTTTCTTTGGTTTGTCAACCAAAACCACTGCTTTTGCCATATTGGCTGTATTGTTTTTGATATTATCGGGAAAAGAACAGGGTAGATACACGCTGACCTTGTCATTTTTCTCTAAGAGTGCGGTTAGACCTCCAATATGATCCATGTGAATATGGGATAGTACTACCGTCTCTATGCTTTGGAGGTTTATTTCAAGCTTTTCCATATTCGACAGTAAAATGGACCCATCCTCTCCAGTATCGAATAAAATAGTATCTTCCAGACCTTGAATTAAGATCGACAGCCCCCAGCCTGTCGTAAGGTCCTCGTCGTGGGGGACATTATTATATACAACGGTGATGGTAATGGGTTCTGCCACATCCGCGTAGGAGAACGAAAAACATAATACCAAAATTATGGACGCGACTATTCTCATCGTGAGTTCACCTAACAATCAGTTAACATGAATGTTCACCATTAATAAGCGGTGAGTTATTCTACTCAGCAAAAGCAATTAAATTAAAACGCTATTTGTGCTTTTTGGATAATAACTTGTCTATCCCCTCAGCGGCTCTTTTGCCGTCAGCAATAGCCGTTACTGCATCCAGATTACGATTGACTATGTCACCGCCCGCAAACACGCGTGCAATTGATGTTAGTCCATTCTCATCAACCTGCACCTTGCCTCTTTCAA
>DAOVBK010000192.1 GCA_030670605.1 Candidatus Stahliibacteriota bacterium | reverse complement strand
CTCAAAAAAGACCCGATAGTACGCACACCATACAACAACATAACATGTTCATGATTTCTGGAGAGACTTTCGGACGAGTTCAGGAATCTCGCTCAATGTTTCGGCAATGAGCGCACCATATGTCTTAAGGGATTCAATTTTGCTCTGCGCCGTACCCATTGTACCTTCGATGATCGCGCCAGCATGACCAAGCCGCTTTCCTTGCGGTGCTGCTTTTCCCGTAATATACGCAATCACCGGTTTTGACATTTCTTTGATATAAGGGGCAGCGAGTTCCTCATATACGCCGCCGATCTCACCGGCCATGACAACCGCATCAGTCTCCGGGTCCATCTCGAATAAGCGCAACACATCCTCAAAGTTTGTGCCGAGGATCGGGTCGCCACCAAGACCGACTGATGTTGATTCGCCAAAACCCGCGAGGTTCAAGGAGTTCGCTAGATAATAGGTGATGGCGCCACTTCGAGCGACCGTGCCGACACGACCCTGCTTAAAAGTCAGGGTTGGCAACATACCAACGAGTGCCTTTCCCGGAGAAATAAGTCCAGGCGTGTTTCCACCGATCACCATGGTTGCGTGTTCCTGTGCGCACGCGCGCGCATAGAGCATGTCGTGTATTGGTATGCGTTCTGTAATCACGACCACAGTCTTGATACCGGCATCGACTGCTTCCAGGATCGCATCCTTGGCAAAACGCGGGGGCACCCATATACTCGATACCGTAGCATCGGGATGATTACTGAGGCAATCGTGCACAGTATCATACACGGGCACACCCTCGACCTGCTGTCCTGCTTTTCCCGGTGTGACGCCGCCGACAATCGTCGTCCCATAGTCACGCATGAATTTCGTGTGTAGTGACGCATTCTTGCCCGTAATGCCCTGGATGATTGTTTGTGTGCCTTCTGTGATAATGATTGCCATAGTTATTTCTTGTATGCTACCCGTATTGTCTCTTGTATGACCTCTTCAATGGGCGTATCAAATGAGTAGACTTTTATGTTCTTAAACAGCTCCGGGTGATCCTTTTTTGCCTGTTCAAGAATCTTCCTTCCTGCTTCTTCCATATTGCCGGTCATGCGCATAATCATTGGTTTCTGTGGTCTATTTTCGAAGACGTACTGCACAACCGCCTGGGCCCAGTCATCACATCGCGAAATACCACCAAACCGCGCACCAAAGATCGCCTTGACACGAGGATTATCAATGAGCAGACCGAGCATCGCCCGAAGTTTCTCCTGGGTTGGCGCACCGCCTGAATCCATGAAATTGGCGGGCTGACCGCCATAATGCTCGATCAAATCAATTGCGGCAATGCCGAACCCTGCACCACCGGGGAATACACCAATGTCTCCATCGAGGTCAACATACGGTATGCCGTTTGTCTTGGCGATTTTCTCACGCTCGGTGAGCTCACCGACCTCATGCCGCGCAACAATCCCCATCTGTCTGAGCTCTGGATGCCGGAACATAGCATCTTCATCAAGGTCGATCTTCGCATCAAGGGCGCACAAGTGCTCATCCTCGGTCACGGCAAGCGGATTGATTTCAACCAGTTTGCAGTCAAACCTGAGAAAGAGTGCATACAGTTGCACGAGCAGTCTGCTGCACGCACCCAGCAAAGAACCAGAAAGGCCAAGACCCGATGCACCTTTTCTCGCTTGAAAATCATGTAAATCATCGCCTGGTTTCAAGTAATACTTCATTATTGCGCCTTCAGTGCGGGCAATCTCTTCAATTTCTACGCCACCATTCTTGCTCGTCATGAGTAGGGGCTGGTGTTCGAGGCGGTCGATCGTCGCTGCACAGTACAGCTCTTTTTGTATGACAACCGCTTTCTCAACGAGCACCTTTTCAATTAAATACGTACCATGTTTCTTGCCAAACATGGCTCTGATTTTGTCCACGGCTTCGGTTTGATTTCGTGCTGACTGTATGAAACCAGCCTTGCCCCGACCACCAAGAAAAGCTTGAGCCTTTATAACAACCGGGTAGGTAACTTTTTCAAGCTCGGCAAAGCTCTGCTCGTCGACCACCACGGCATCGGGTGCGAGAATGTTGGCGCTTCGCAATAACCGTTTTGCCTCGAATTCGTATAGTCTCATTGTCAGCAATTATAAATATATTCGCGTATATTTCAATAGGGTTCAGTTAGTGTGCCGGGACATCGTTTGAGGAGCTCGACTGGATTCATATGAGTCCCATCGTCGGATAGTCGAATCGTCTGATAGTCACATCGATGAAGCGACAATAAGACAATAGGACTATAGGACAATCAGACTAATACAATCATCCATGTACCTGGTAACGGTGTGTTGACCATGAACAGTCATAGGCTGCCGTATACGTTTACAGGTTAGGTGGAGCGGGCTATGTCAAAATCGATGAAATCACAGTGGTGTATGACAATTGCCTCTCTTGACCGCTGCACCTTTTCTCCCTCGGTTGAGTGAGCGGCAATGATATGGGCAACCGCAGCCGGCAGTTGGACTTCGCACGCGAGTGCATAACCGGACACGGGATGTCGGATGAGTTGTCCATGATCGCTTTTTACGATGGTTCCGCCTTTTCTCTGATACTCGAGCAGTTTTCCAACATCATGGACAAGACCGCCAGCAATCACAATATCCATGTCAAGGTCATCCCGCTTCTGGGCAATTGCCATTGCCATATGCGTTACCGTGCGCGTATGGTCAATCAGTGTCCTTTCTGTTTTGACGAGTAAGGTGAATGGAATATCTTCGATTGTCTTCCATCCACCCTTTTGTGCAGCAAGAAGCCAAACACGCACGACTGCCGTGCGTAACGATTCATCCTGTATGTCATTTATTTCTGGGAAATGTTTGATAATATAATTTTCATCCATACAATGCTCCTCTACTCTGTTGTTTTCAGATAATTGAGTAGACCTCCTGCTGCCATGATTTCCTGTTCTAAACGCGAAACCGTTTTCGCTGTATACGTCTTGCTGTTTGTCGTATTGACGACAACACCGGTTGCAGCATCGACTTCGAGTATGTCGCCATCATGTATCTCATCGACGTGCTCGAGCATGAGAATCGGCAGACCCGTGTTAACGGCATTTCTGTGGAAAATACGTGCAAACGATTTTGCAATCACCATTGATACACCAATCCCCCGTATCGCTACGGTGGCGTGTTCACGCGATGAGCCGCACCCAAAATTCTTGCCAGCGATAATCATATCCCCTCGTTGCACGCCCTGGATGAACGCCTCACCGCCATGCGCTCCTTCCATTGCATGCTTTGCCATCTCTTGCTTGTCGGTCAACGGCAAATACATACCAGGGTAGATCTGGTCAGTATCGACATCGTCGCCAAAATACCAGACACGTCCGCGTACCTTCATACTATACCCCTCGCGGGTCAGTTATTGCACCCGTCAATGCCGTTGCTGCTGCTGTCGCAGGTGATGCGAGGAATACGTGAGCGCCTTTACCGAGCTTGCCAACAAAATTCCGATTGGATGTTGATACCATTACTTCATCCGGTGCGAGGATACCAGGATGACCGGTGGTACATAAGGCACACCCGGGATTGGTGACGACGGCACCGCTCGAAAAGAACAGCTCATACAGACCAGCCTCGAGCGCTTGCCGTGCAACTTCCCGTGTCGCAGGAACGATGATCAAACGCACACCACTGTGCACGGTGTGGCCTTTGAGTACCTCGGCAGCGAGCTTCAGATCTTCGAAGCGCCCATTTGTACAGGAACCAATGAAAACCTGATCGACCTTTGTATTGGCGACGTCTTCGACATCTTTTACATTGTCAGGAGAGTGTGGACATGCGATTTGTGGTGTTAGATCATCAACCGCAAATGTAAACGTTTGCTCATATTGTGCATCAGCATCCGCACTGAACGTTTCAACCTTATTATCTGTTCGTGACATGAGAAAATCGATGGTCTGCTT
>DAOVBK010000248.1 GCA_030670605.1 Candidatus Stahliibacteriota bacterium | reverse complement strand
CACTCAGCGGAAGCTTTGAATTCTAAACCCTAAATCCTAGATACATTATAAATGACAGATCTCAAATTCCAAGTAAATACCAAATCACAGAATCCAAAGGCACGAAATGTGTTTATGAATTGGGATTTTGATATTACTTGGGGTTTAGAGTTTAGTGTTTGGGGTTTCGACGAGTGAAACGAGGAGACGTATGAGTAATGTCATAACGATAAATCCAGAAATACGAGAGTGTATTATTGAATCCGGGGGCGATGATGTTATTAAGTGCTATCAGTGCGGAAGATGCATGGCAGCCTGTCCCTGGAATCTCATCGAGAAGCTCGATTATCCAACATACCGTTTTTGTCAACGAGTGAAACTTGGTGCAATTATAGAGAGTGAAGACAAAGATGAGATTGCCGCAGATACGATTGACGTTTTCCGATGTGTGGGCTGCGATAGCTGTAAATTCGAGTGTCCCCGTGGTGTTGGTCTGTCTGATGTCATGCGGGCGATCCGTCGCCTCCTTGTTGATTATGATTCCTATCCGAACGAACTGAAGAGCGTTGTATCACGTATATTTAACTCGGGAAACCCTCTTGGCGAACCGTCAGACAAAAGAGCGAACTGGGCTGCCGGTCTCGACATACCCACGTATGATGAATCCCTTGACTATCTCTATTTTTCCTGTTGCGTTCCTGCCTACGACAGTCGCGCACAGAAGGTTGCCCAGGCGACGGCTCGAATCCTGCAGAAGGCAGGCGTACGTTTTGGCATCCTTGGAGAGAAAGAGTTCTGTTGCGGCGAGGCAGTGAGACGGGTCGGCGCGGAAAAGGTATTTCAGACAGCAGTGAAGAGCAATACAGATGCGTTCCGTCACAGCAAAGTTAAACAGGTAATCACGACCTCGCCACATTGCTCACTGACCTTCACGAAAGAGTATCCAGAATATTATGATGGGCTCGATGCTGTGCACGCAACCCAGGTTTTTGCCCGGTTGATCAAAGAGAGGAAGATTAAACCAACGAAAGAGTTCGCCAAAAAGGTGGTGTATCATGACCCGTGCACACTGGGAAGACAGATGGAAGTGTATGACGAACCACGTGCAGTGCTCACGAGCATCCCTGGCGTGCAACTCGTCGAGGTGCCAACATTCAATCGTGAATACAGTATATGCTGCGGTGGCGGTGCACTCGGGTTATGGCGCGACTGGCCACAGGATGAACGTCTCGCAAATGTGAGAGCAGAGCAGCTTGTGGCAACGGGTGCCGACGTCATTGCCGTTGCGTGTCCTTACTGTCTGCAGATGTTTGAAGAACAATTCAAGTCGAGTGGCGTTGAGATTCCGGTAATGGATGTTGCAGAAATACTATACGAATCGATCTCGTAATTCTGACTTACAGACGGCACTAGTGTAGTAAAAACTGCAGTTCTCTTTCTTCCCTGTCAGTATGCCTTTTGTAGACCAAACACATTTGACACAGATAATCTTACGCAGAGTACGCAGAAAGGTCGCTGAGCACGCGGATTGACTTTCTCTACGGTCTCTGCGAACACGAATGACAGATTTTTCGCCAAATTCAGAGAAAGAACGCTGATAACGCTGAATCGATTGCATCAGCGGTCTCAGCGTGTCATATCTGCGTTCTCCGTGAGATAAACAATCATGAAACTATCACATCTATTGGGACAATTTCCAGACGAGAGTAAGCTCGAAGCGAGACCGCGACCGTATTTCAATCATGCGGTGGAAATGAAAGCGCTCTTTTCTGCAAAAGAACGTGCCGAAATGCTTGAGCAGGTGGGTTTGAATGTATTCTGGTTTCCTTCTGAAATGATAACGGGATGTGATTTACTATCTGATTCTGGTGTCAGTACGATGACCAATGAGCAGTGGGCAGCACTGCATCTTGGTGATGAAGCATATGGTTCCAACAAAGGATACTTCCTGTTAATGGCACGAATACAGGAGACCTTTGGGGAACTCTTCTTCAATGACGCACCTGCCAGGGGACAGAACGCGTTCATCTTTCATCAGGGTAGGCCGAGCGAAGATGCTTTTTTTACGGCACTGGGCAAGACTGGTTCCGGCATGGTGATCCCGAGCAATGGACATTTTGATACGACCCAGGCCAATATACAGGCAAATGATATTAAGGCAGTGAATCTTTTTTCACCTGATTTACTCAATGACCGTTCCGAGTCGCATTTCAAGGGTAACATGAACACCGAAAAACTAAAGAGACTTCTTGAGGAATCAGCTGCGAAGATCCCGCTTGTGTATCTAACGATAACGAACAACACTGCTGCAGGTCAAGCGGTATCAATGCACAACATCCAGGAAGTTGCCGAGCTTGCACATCATCGTGACATACCGCTGTTCTTTGATGCGTGCAGATTTGCCGAGAATGCATGGTTTATTAAACAGTATGAAAAGGGCTACAATTCAAAATCCGTGCGAGAAATCGTTAAAGAAATGTTTTCATATGTAGATGGATTTACGATCAGCTTCAAAAAAGACGGCTTGGCAAATATGGGTGGTGGTTTATTCCTGAGAGACAATGGTCTGTTTTTGAGAAAGTATCCAAGAATTCCCGATGAACTACTCAACTATCAAATAATAAAAGAGGGACATCCAACGTACGGTGGTTTGTCAGGCAGAGATATCATGGCACTTTCAGTTGGCCTTTCAATAGTAACAAAGGATGAATATCTGACGTACAGGATACATCAGGTACAGGATTTTGGCGAAACAATGCATACAATGGGTATCCCTGTGCTCAGGCCCACCGGCGGTCATGCTGTCTATGTGGATGTTAATAAATTCTTTGCTGACACTGAGATGAGACCGGATGATTTTGGCGGCATTGCCTTGACTGCCGTACTCTTGGCAGCCTACGGTCATCGGGCATGCGAATTAGGTCATTTCGCATTTGGCAAGTACGACAAAAAAACAAACAAAGAGATATATCCGGAGGTGAACTTTGTGCGCTTTGCGATTCCGCGACTGCGTTATGAAAAGCAGGACCTTGATGCAGTGGCGGAAGCAGTGAAAGTGCTGCACGACAACAGACAGACGATTCCAGGAGTTATCGTCGCATCAGGGAGAGATCTTTCACTGCGGCACTTTAAG
>DAOVBK010000046.1 GCA_030670605.1 Candidatus Stahliibacteriota bacterium | reverse complement strand
GAATCGCTCGATGACATCATGCCGCAAGCCTTTGCACTAGTCAAAGAGGCATGCAGGCGGCTGCTCGGCAAGACGTGGACAGTCGTTGAAATGGAAACCGAGTGGAACATGGTGCCATTTGATGTGCAACTCGTCGGCGCGATCGTGCTTCATCAGGGCAAGATTGCAGAGATGAAAACCGGTGAAGGTAAGACACTCGTTGCGACCATGCCACTGTACCTTAATGGCTTGACTGGTAAGGGTGCACATCTGATCACAGTGAATGATTACCTTGCCCGGCGTGACCGTGAATGGATGGGCCCGGTCTATGAATCACTCGGCCTAACAGTCGGCGTACTACAAGGTGGTATGGAGAATCAGCTGCGAAAAGAGGCGTACCAGTGTGATGTCACCTATGGTACGAACAATGAGTTTGGATTTGATTATCTTCGTGACAATATGGTATGGCGCTTTGAGGACAAGGTACAACCTGGTCATCACTACGCAATTGCTGACGAGGTCGATAGCATTCTCATCGATGAGGCACGAACGCCGCTCATTATCTCTGGACCAGTTGAACACGAAACAAAGGCATTCAATGAATTGAACCCGATCATTGAGCGTTTGAAATCTTCTCAGACAGTTTTGGAAAACAGAATCGTTGCTGAAGCAAAAAAGATGTTAGAAGATGGTGACAGTGACAAAGAAATCGGTAAAAAGCTGCTCCAGGCACGACGTGGTTCTCCGAAGAACAAGCAGCTGCAAAAATTGGAACAGGAGGTAGGCATAAAAAAGCTCATAGAAGAGACTGAACTGGCTTTTCTAAGAGATAAATCTTTTGAAGAAGTCGATGAAGAACTGTATTATGTGATTGATGAGAAGGCGAATACAATTGACTTAACCGAAAAAGGTCTACATTTTATATCACCTAATAATCCTGAGATGTTTGTTCTACCAGATTTGAGTGGACAAATAGGGGCTATAGAGAAAAATAGCAAACTAACGCCAAAAGAAAAGATCTTTGAGAAAGAAAAAGCGTATCAGGAGTATGCGAAAAAAAGTGAAACCTTGGCAAATATCAGAGCACTGATAAAGGGTCACGAACTCTTTGAAAAAAATGTGAGTTATGTAATTAAAGACAATAAAGTGATTATTGTCGACCAGTTCACCGGACGACTGATGCCGGGCCGTAGGTTTTCTGATGGTTTACACCAGGCTCTTGAGGCAAAAGAACACGTACGCGTTCAGGAAGAGACTCAGACATTTGCCACTATCACCATTCAGAACTATTTCCGTCTGTATGAGAAACTTGCCGGCATGACTGGTACTGCGGCAACCGAAGCAAATGAATTCTGGCAAATATACAAACTGGATGTCGTCGAGATTCCAACAAAAGAGCCGGTGCGCAGAGTTGACTACGAAGATATTGTATATCGTTCGCGCCGGGAAAAATATAATGCGATTGTCGATGAGGTTGTTAAATGGCACGAAAAGAAGCGACCGATTCTTGTTGGTACGACATCGGTTCAGGTCTCTGAGACTATTTCACGGCTTCTGCAGCGGAAAGGCATTACCCACGAAGTTCTCAATGCTAAGCATCATCAACGCGAGGCAAAGATTGTCACAAGTGCTGGCCAACCTGGCGCGGCGACCATTGCGACGAACATGGCTGGTCGTGGAACCGATATCAAACTCGGGAAGGGTGTGGTCGAATGTAGTCAATGCTGTATCAAATGTTTGTCTCGTGACTGTTCTCAGTGTGATCATAACGAAAAAAAGGAATGTTTGGCAGACGTTCCGTGTGGTCTCTATATCATCGGCACAGAGCGTCATGAAGCGCGCAGGATCGACAATCAGTTACGCGGACGAAGCGGTCGGCAGGGTGACCCGGGTTCGACGCGGTTTTTCTTATCACTCGAAGACGATTTGATGCGTATTTTCGGGTCTGACCGCGTCGCAGAGATCATGGACAGGTACGGTGGAGAAGAACAGAAACCGCTGACCCATCCGCTCGTTACGAGAGCGATTGCCAATGCACAGAAAAGTGTTGAGGAAAACCACTTCGAAGTACGAAAGCGTCTCCTTGAATATGACGATGTCATGAATAAACAACGCGAAGAAATATACAAGATACGAGACCGCGTGCTTAAAGGAGAGGGGCTGAAAGAACAGGCGATACAGTTCTTTGAGGAGACTATCGAAGATATCTTGCTAAGACATACCGACTCGAAAATCAATCCAGAGAACTGGGATTGGGTCGCACTCAAAGGTGAATTCAACATGCTCTTTCTTACGGATGCGGCAATACCAAAGGAAAAAATTCCGAAGATGAAGCAGGAGGAATTACTTGATACTCTTCTTGAAAAGGCGAAAGAGAGATTGGCATGGCGCGAACAGGAACTCGGTGAAGACGTGTTCAATGAGTTGCTGAAATTCGTGCTCATGGCAACGATTGACAGAAACTGGCGGGACCATCTCTATGAACTGGATGACCTGAGACAGGGCATCAGTCTGCGCGCCTATGCTCAAAAGGATCCATTGGTTGAATACAAACACGAATCACGCAAGACGTATGAAGACATGAGACTTGAGGTTGCAAAGAACGCCTCCAGTCTGATTTTCCGTGCGCAACCGGGCCCACGACAGCGTCGGCCACAGCAGACACGAGAGTTTAAACCGTCCGCTGCGGCGCAGCCAGCAGCACAGCCCGGAGCAGCACAACCTGGTGCACCAGCTCAACAGAGACCGGTTATTGCTGGTAAGAAAATCGGCAGGAATGACCCGTGTCCGTGCGGGAGCGGAAAGAAGTACAAGAAGTGCTGTGGAAGGAATGCATGAAACCATACCAGGTTCACCTTTTCAGTGATGAGAAAAAGATACCTGATTTTTTGCCGTCAGAACCTGTTTTCATACACGACAACAAACGGTATCTGAATTTCCTCGTCTTTGATTGTTTCCATCTTAAAGGTAGTGATGTGTTGAGAGATGTCGCAACGACGGCAATTGAATCCGGCGGTCTTGTTTCTACTGATGGCAGGATACAGGCAATGGAGGAGTTGCAGAGATCTATGCAGGAAATCAAGAAGTTTGATTCGCTCTTAGTAGGTCTTGATGAAACTGCCGTACTGCTTGCTACATTCTCGATTTTCAGTCCACAGACGACCTTTTTCATTGATTATGAAACTTCTCCGAGCATCGCTGCTATACTGCAGTGGCGCAATGTAGAGTACTACAGCCATACAGATATTGAGCATCTCGAGCAATCGCTGAGTGCGAAAAAAGATAAGGTTATGATCGTTGACGGCGTGTACGAATGGCTCGGTAACGTAAGTCCTGCCAATGATCTCATAAAGGTCGCAGATGATAATGACTGTCTTGTTATTGGCAACGAACTAAATTCATTCGGCTTTCTCGGTCGCGATGGCCGGGGTTTTATTGATCTCATGAACCTCTATGAGGCGGTGCACGTTGACATTGGCAGTTTCAGCAGATTTCTCGGCGGGTTTGGTTGCTATGTTGGTGCAAAGAGGTTCATGATAAACAAAATTAAAGAGAACACGGCAGGCGTTTTGCAGTCGTTACCTCAGTTCTTGCTTGCGGTGAATTGTGCAGGACTCGATTCTATCAAAACTAGGAAGAAGAAAGACGGAATGCATCAAACCCTGTGGCGGAATAGTAGATATTTCATCACCCGTTTGAAGCAAATTGGCTTTATGACCAAGAGCGACACGCCGATTGTTGTTGTTTCATTCAAGAACAATGAAGAAGCAGGAGAAGTAACAAAAAAACTATTCTTTGAACAGATTATCGTCGCACAGAGCAAAGAACGTATCCGGTTATGCCTGTCCATTGAACACACTATGGACGACCTTGATTACTGTCTCGATAAACTAGAGACGATTTCGAAAGACCTCGGTATACTCAGTCAGTAGTGCAGAGTGCCAGGGTGTGAGAGTGTCGGAGCTGATCATCTGATAGCCTATTGGTCTCGGCGCAGTTTGTCCAGCTGACGTCGGGTAGGTTCATTGTTCGGATTGATATCGAGAACCTGAACCCACAGTGATTCAGCCCGTGCATAATCACCCATATACTTGTAAACGAGTCCTGCATGGTAGAGTGGTGACTCATAATTGGGTTCAAGAATGTGCGCCTGCTGGTAGTGTTCGAGCGCCTTATCGTACATGCCAGTTTCAAAGTAGGTATTCCCCAGATTGTTATGTGCCTCCGCTGAGTGCGGATCTACTTCTATCGCTTTGAGATACCACTTCCGGGCTTCAGTGAGGTCTTTGCGGTCTGCGTAGATGTTGCCGATGTCGTAGTACCCATCAGCCATATTCGGATTGGCTTCGATTGCCTTAGCATAAGCACGCATTGCGTCGTCAATACGTCCCATTTTCTTGTATGTTGTGCCCATGGTTAGATAATCAAGTGCAGGGTTGGTTTTTTCTTCGCCAAAGATATCTGCATTGAAGAAAACGTACGTGCCCATGAATAGCAGCAGCGGCGCGATTTGCTGTTTTAATTTCTTCTTTCTAATTCCATCCACGCTGTGCAGAATAGCAAACGTTGCGAACATGATAAGAAAGGGGATAACCGGCAATCGGTAGCGTGCACATACAAAAAAGAGTATAAAAGAGAAGGTGTAAACACCCATGTATAGAAGGATAAGCCATACATACGGTCTTTTTTTCTTCTTTAACCACCGTGTTTGGTTGCGTCGTATGAACAGGAACATACCGACAAGTGAAAGAGGGAAGAGGAGACCAAAAGGAAATCGGAAGAGCGGAAGCTTATAGAGTAAGAATTTCAGATACGTTAGATGTGCAAAGAAGTATATGTTACGATTATTGGGGATTTCAAAACCACTGAAAAAGAGGTATGTTTTTTTCAGGAAGAGCATAAACGCCTTTGCTGGTTCTCGAGAAATCCATTCAAAGCCCTTGTTCATCCAGTAGCGGTCGATCTCTGAATTTTTCAATTTCCGGCCCATGGAAGCTTCTGCTATCCGTTTTGCATCGTGGAAGCCGCCCC
The DNA here is from genome assembly GCA_030670605.1 of Candidatus Stahliibacteriota bacterium. Classification (GTDB taxonomy): domain Bacteria; phylum Hydrothermota; class Tepidihabitantia; order SM23-42; family SM23-42; genus DAOVBK01. The sequence goes on along the minus strand of DAOVBK010000046.1, from coordinate 3,951 downwards.
ACCAGCTCTTGCGCGTGCCTGGTACGATCGCGGTGTGACCGTCTGAATACTCATTATTGCCAATGTAAAAATTCGTGCCTCCTTGCCATGCAATGAGCACAAATTCTTTGCTCACAACGTAGTTCCTGATTGTAATCGGCGCGATCATGAGGACGACACCGAGTATGCCATACATGAGTGCGGGTTTGATTTGCTTTTTCAGATTTCTGTACAGCCAGAACGGAAGCACGACGAGGAAAAGCAGGGTGTTCGGTCGGGTGATCACTGCTAGTCCAAAGACAATGCCGATAGAGAACCAGCCGAGTCGTGAACCACTCGTTGCAGACTGCCGTAACATGAGGTAAAAAGCGATAAGGATCAGGAAGATCAGTATTGTTGGTATCAGTAGTTCACTGTCGAAATAGATAAAGAGCGGGTACAGGCTTGCAATAATCCCTGCGATAATACCGACCTTCTTCTTGAAAAGAAACGTACCGACTTTTGCCGTGAGTACACAATTTATTGCGCCAATAACACACTGGAAGAGCCGAGGGATGAGGAGATTGACGCCAAATACCTGGTAGAGCAAGGCAATCATATGAGGGTAGAGCGGCGCGCGAAAGAAAGCATCTTTGCCGAGCCATCCTCCTTGCATAATGGAAACTGCCCACTCGTGATGATACAATGCGTCCATAATGGGGAAGTTGAATGTTGGATCAACACTTTTGATTTGAAAAAGATAGATTAGTCGGAGTGCCAATGCGAGGACAAAAATAAGAAGTTGCCACACCGGTGATTATACTAAATGCAAAGCGAAAGTCAACGTGCTGCGCACGTAGATGCCGACGGAGAGATTTTGATGCACACGGATGGATACGGATTCAGACAGATGTTCTCAAACAGGCAGTCTGTCTGCGTATAGCATGACGGATGTCATTACGAGAACCCCCTTTATTGTTCGAGCAAGTTCCGCAAGGAACGCGTCGAGAACTACCTTGGTGTCGCTGAAGCCCAAAGCCTAAGGCCTCAAGCCTGGATATTTCGACCAGACATTTGTTGACGGATACAGATTTCGTGGTATAATGACACGGTAAGAGCTACGCACGTAGATGCAGACAGATTACAGCGGATGCAGACAGATATCCATCTGAATCCGTATCCATCCGTGTGCATCCAATTCGTTCTTGTTGACTAGAGATTGTTATTTGTTATACTCAAACAGATGGTAAGACAACGAAAGTCTGTTAATACGGTTCATGCAAAAGACGTGGTGATTGTTTATCTGGACACCAAACGGCATTTCCTTGTCCAGGCAACCAAGAATGTGAAATTCTCGACTGACTTAGGTATGATCGAGTTAAACGATATCATCGGCAAACCCTACGGCTATGTTGGCGAGACGCACTTGGGCAAGAGTTTCTACTGTCTGAGACCGTCGCATGCAGACATCATGTTCAAGGCTAAGCGGTCAACGACGGTCGTCTATCCAAAGGACCTCGGTCTTATAATCCTTGAGACTGCTATTGGTCCTGGTTCACGTGTTATTGATATTGGCACTGGCAGCGGTGTTATGGCACTTGTTCTCGCGCGGTTGGTCGCACCCGACGGTATGGTTTTCACCTATGAACGACGCAAAGAATTCATCGAGACCGCCCGTCAGAACATTGAGCGTGCCGGCTGTGTGAAACAAGTGACATTTCATCACTGTGATGCTGTGGAAAAGGGCTTTACGGAAAAGGATGTTGATGCCGTGTTCATTGATGTTCCAGAGCCATGGGCGGTTGTTCCCAATGCGTGCAAAACACTGAAAGGTGGTCACCACCTGGCGAGCTGGAGCCCGAACATCGAACAGGTCAAGCGGACCGTCGAGAGTCTTGAGGAACATCAGTTCACACGTATCAAGGTGAGTTCCGTGGTTGAGCAAGAAATGCTCGTTCGACAGCAAGGCGTTCGACCGCGAGAACGCGGTATCACGCACACTGCCTACCTTGTTCGAGCGAACAAGATAGAAACCCCAAACACTAAACTCTAAACACTAAAGAAATCCCAAGTCCCAAATGACAAATTCCAAGAAATATTCAATGACTGAAAACCAAACTTGGGTCTTGGAATTTGGAGTTTCCTTAGAGTTTGGGGTTTAGGGTTTAGGATTTGCCTGTCTTACCGTAGGTAAGCCAGGGGATCTACTGGTTTTCCATCTTTGCGTAGTTCAAAGTGTAGCATAGGTCCAGATAGGGACCCACTCTCTCCAATCCGTCCGATTATTCTTCCCATGTCGACCTCAGCACCGACAGAAATGAGTATTTCTGCGAGGTGCCCGTACAGTGAGTAGTACCCATCAAGGTGGTCAATGAGAACGAGATTACCATAGCCCATGAACCGGTCTGCATAGACAACCTTACCCGGTGCAACTGCATACACATTGTCTCCGTACGTGGCGCTGATATCAATGCCGTTGTTCTTTGTTTTTGTGTTGTACTTGGGGTGGATGACGTTGCCAAAGTGTGTGACGACCTCGCCATGACATGGCCACGTCAGTGCTCCCATACGGTTATCAAGATAGCTTGTTGCTCTGGTGCGCTCCCTCTTTTTCTGTAGTTCAACGATCAGTTCTTCGAGTTTTCGCTGTGCACTTTTTAGCTCTCTCTCAATGTTTCTTTTTTCCTGTTTTTGTTTTCCAACAGCATCGAGTATGTTTTTTCTCTTTTTGCGCTCTTCATTGAGCGTATTCAATTCACTTTTCTTCTCAGTCTTGCGTTGCTCGAGTGTTTCAATGAGTTCCTGTCGCATTTTTTTGTCCGTTTGATACTTACCCCAATCTGATTTGAATTCAAAGAATGCTTTCCTGTCATCTTGTGCAAGGATTTGAAGGTAGTAGGATGAGGACAAAATCTCTGGGAGCGATTTTGATGAGAGTAGTATCTCAAGTTTATAGAACGGTCGCCATTTGTACAGCCGAAGTAAACGTTCTCGCAGGTCGTCCTGTCGCATTTTCATTTTTGTTTCAAGTTGTGCGATTTCTCGGTCGAGCTCTGCAATTCTTTCCTTTTCCTTACTCTCCTGAGATGTGAGTTCATCAATATACTTGAGGGTAAGGGTCATTCCTTCATCTATTTTTTCGATTTTTGTGAGTGTGCCAACCTTTTCTTTTTCCAGTTTTCTTATTTCATTTCTCACATTAGTGAGTCGTGCCTTCAGCTCATCGAGTTCTTTTTGTTTTTCTTCGACTTGAACGAAGATACAGAGGAGAATAAGGAATAGCTTCATCGCAGGAATCTACGCAACGCTAAGCTGGAACCGACGATACCAAAGACAATGCCGGATACGATAGCGCCAAACAAGAACCATTGATGCGGAAAGAATATGCGGTCGAAAAAGGATACGGCAATGCGGTTGGTGGCAACGGTGAGAAGAAACGCAATAATGCCACCGAGGAAACCCTGTACAACTCCTTCGAACGTGAACGGAATGGCAATAAAGGAATTGCCTGCGCCAACGAGCTTCATGATTTCAATCTCAGTGGCTCGGGCAAAAATGGTAAGTTTGATTGTCTGAAAGATGACAAATATCACTGAAAAAATGATGATGACCAACAATCCCAGATCAAAGATGGTGATGAGACGGGTTATACTTTTCAGTTGGTCGACGATCTCACCACCATAAATGGTTTCTTTGACACCGGTGAGGAGGAGTATCTTTTCGCTGATTTCTCGGAGGCTTTGGCTGTTCCGATATTCAGCATCAAGCTTGATCCTGAGCGACGCGGGCAATGGATTTTCCTCAAAAACAGTCAGTACTTCTTTGCTCTCCTTGAGTTCTTCCTGTAAGGTCTGTAGTGCTTGGTCTGACGATATGTAGGTGACTTCTGTGATGCCATGGATGCTTTGTATGTTCGTCTGCAACCCTTCTACGTCTGCCTTGGTATCGAGAAATGCGATGATCTCGATTTTTTCATCGAGGATGCTGACAAAA
>DAOVBK010000186.1 GCA_030670605.1 Candidatus Stahliibacteriota bacterium | reverse complement strand
CTGGCGATGCTGCATTGACAAACAATGAGGTAGCTGATATTCTGTCGGCAGTCACAGCTAAGCGTATACGATATGTACCGATCGAAGACAGTGTTGCCGTGAATAGGATGAAGAAAATGGGAATGTCCGAATGGACAATCGAGATGATGATGAGTGTTCACAAATACAGAAAGGATGGCAGGGCTGCCATGATAGTCAAGACCGTGAAAGAAATAACCGGTGCCTACCCGCTCTCCATGGAACAATTTGCCAGTGAGAATGCACACATATGGAAGTAGTATAGTGTTGAGTACATGAAAATAGCATACGTTACAACATATGACGCACAAACCCTTGAACCTGATACATGGCGGTCAGGATACTACATAACCAAGGCGCTCCTGGCACAGGGTTGCAGCATCACGTATATTGGTCCGCTCGACCGAAAGTACGTCGCATACACGCGGATGAAGTCCTTTTTCTACCGCTTTTTCCACAACAAGAGATATCTGCACGAGCGCGAGCCGCGTGTTCTCAAGGACTATACCCGGCAAGTTGCGCGCAGGATACCAGAAGACGTTGATGTCGTGCTAAGTCCAGGAACTATCCCGATAGCATTCTTAGATTGTGACAAACCAGTCGTTTTCTGGACCGATGCGACGTTTGCAGGTATGGTTGATTTCTTTCCGGAATTCAGCAATCTCTGCAACGAGACGATTCGTAATGGAAACATGGTAGAACAATCAGCATTGGACATGTGTCGGCTCGCCATTTTCTCAAGCGATTGGGCTGCCAGGACTGCACTTGATTTCTACAGAATAGACAAGGATAAGGTGGAAGTGATTCCTTTTGGTGCGAACATAGATTGCGAATGCACTGTTGATGAGGTGAGGCACATAATTGATGCACGACCAGGTGATACATGTAAACTCATTTGGGTGGGGGTAGATTGGTTCAGAAAAGGAGGAGACATTGCCGTAGCAGTTACCAAAGAGCTCAATAATTCTGGTTTGAGGACCGAACTCACTGTTGTTGGTTGTAAACCAGCCACGCGTGAACCGCTTCCTCCTTGTGTGAGAACAACAGGCTACATCAATACAGCAACGACGAGCGGGTTGCAGCAGATGAAACGATTGTATAGTGAATCGCATTTCTTGATACTACCAACTCGCGCTGACTGCGAACCAAATGTCTTACGCGAAGCAAATGCCTTTGGTGTACCTTCAATTGCAGCAGATATTGGCGGGTTGCGTACGGTAATTAGAGATGGACTGAATGGTGTCCTTCTTTCAAAGAACGCAAGCACGCAGGAATATTGCCAATACATAACGAACCAGTTTGGGTGCTATAGTGAATACAAGAAGCTCGCGCTATCGTCATTCAATGAATATCAGTCAGTTCACAATTGGCGAGTTGCTGGAAAGACGTTAAGAGATGTCTTATTTCACATTCTGGAGGAGGCGAAATGATACTGAATGTACATTGGACCTACATTGTGAAATTTTGTGTCTGTTTTGTATGTTTTTTTACACGTACACTCTATCATGTTCTGGAATATAAGAAGAGCACAATCGCAGAACACAAAAGCATGCCACTGCTTATTAGCATCAATATGTTTGTGCTCTGGTTTGCATGGTTCTCCATGAATTTCTCTGACCCGCTGCGGATTGCATTGCCGATGTGGCTGAGAATCTTCGGGCTGCTATTGTTTTTTATTGGTGCAGTACTTGTGGTAATAGCACATTTGCACATTCCCGGATATGGTACTAAAGAAGCGAGAACAACAGGTATCTATTCAAAGCTCCGCCATCCCATGTATTTTGGCTTCATGTTGTGGCTGGTTGGTTTTCCTTTGTTCTGGCAGAGTATAATAACACTCATTACTGCAGTATTGTGGGTGCCTGCATTTGTGAGCTGGCAGATACTCGAGGAGAAGCAGCTCGAGGAGAAATTTCCAGAATATCGCGCATACAAAAAACAGACGTTATTCTAACACATACCATTCATTGCCTGCATTGTTGACATAAGTTTTCACGTGATTACAATCATTTCATGAAACAGAACAAGAATCTCATTGCATATTGCGGCCTTTATTGTGGACAATGCCCTGGTTATGAAGGCAAGATTGCTGATCTTGCACGCGATTTACGCAAGGAATTACGTAGAGCAAAGTTTCAGAAAGTTGCCCATGGACTGACAAAGTATTTCAAGCAATTCAAAGACTATGATCAGAGTTATGAACTCCTCGGTTTGATGGTGAAGTTTCGCTGCAAGAGAACATGCCGTAACGGTGGCGGTCCACCTTTTTGCAAGATAAGAAAGTGCTGTGTAAAAAAGGAGTTAGAAGGTTGCTGGGAGTGCATAGAATTTGAGACATGCACAAAACTCGATTTCTTGAATGCAGTACATGACGACGGGCACATCAAGAATTTGCGAAAGATTAAGAGACATGGTGTCAGTAAATTCTTGCAAGGAAAGAAATACTGGTAGTTTAGTGGAGAATATATATGGCAGAGAAGAAAACACCATCACATCATGGCGTTGAGGAGCAACATGATGCCCAATACCCGAACCAGACACTAAAGCTACTGCACGAACGGGCGAGTTGCAGGAGTTTTTTTGATAAAAAAATCGAGCCCGAGGTGCTGCAAAGCATACTTGAAGCAGGTATTCACGCACCGACCGGCGGTAATCTCCAACCGTATTCCGTCATCAAAATAGAAAAACAGGATACTAAGAGAAAACTCGCCGAGATGTGCGGACAGGACTTCATCGAGAGCGCACCGGTCGATTTGCTCTTCTGTATTGACTGGTACCGTCTCAAGCGATGGGCAGCACTCGAGGCGGCACCATTCAGTGCGACCAACAGTTTCAGGCATTTTTGGATATCGTTTCAGGACACGATTATTGTAGCTCAAAACATGTGCACGGCAGCTGATGCACTTGGGCTCGGTTCCGTGTATATAGGCACAATTCTTGAGTATTTTCGTGAGACGAAAGAGATGTTTCACCTGCCCGATGGCGTATTCCCTGTTGTTTTACTGTGCCTCGGTTATCCGAAAGGGGAGCGACGTCCCCGCAAGAAACTTGGTGTTGATGCAATCGTGCATGAAGAGAAATACCACGAGTACAGTGATAAGAAACTGGAAGAGGCATTCGAACAGAAATACCCTGATGCGAAATTCGAATTGAATGAACGTCGATTAGAAACTATATATGAAGTCTGCAAAGCAGTTCATGGTGAAGAGTTCGCAAAACAGTGTATCGCAACGATTAAAGAACAGGGATTTATCAATCAAGCGCAGCGAACGTTTGGACTTCACTACCGTGCTGATATGATGCCTGATGGCAACGAAGATTTTCTCCGCATCATGGAAGAATGTGGATTTGGTTGGTTTAGGGAATGGCTCATACCGCAGGGAAAAGAATGATGGCGCGTGTAAAACTCGATTTGCCTAAAGAATTCTTGTTTTCTACTGAAGTACATGTGCGCATCGGTGATATCAACTATGGCGGCCATCTTGGCAATGATGCGGTTCTTGCGTTTGTTCATGAGGCGCGCATTCGATTCTTGAAAGCGTACGGATATTCTGAGGCAGATATCGAAGGCGTTGGTATTATTATGACCGATGCTGTTGTCGTGTATAAATCTGAAGGCTTCTGTGGTGATAGGTTGCTCATAGAGGTGGTTGTGCAAGACTTCACGAGAACAGGGTGTGATTTTTTGTTTCGACTAACCAATAAAGAAACCGGTAAGGAAATCGCGCGAGCCAAAACAGGCATTGTGTTTTTTGATTATGCATCGCGAAAGGTTGTAGCAGTTCCACCGAGATTCAGAGATACTGTCTACGGCAACTGAGTTTTAATAAAATGCAGGATTCGCAGGAGTACTGGGAAGCGCACCTCAGAGCTCGTCCGTCTGAACCCCCTGCGGTATCTGATCATGCCGCCTGTCTTGAGGCTTTTAGTAAGGATTACCTGGAATGTGATTCGACGATTCTTG
>DAOVBK010000058.1 GCA_030670605.1 Candidatus Stahliibacteriota bacterium | reverse complement strand
TACCCCAGCGGCTCAACTGGCTTGTGTTGAAATCGAATTTCATAGTGCAGATGTGGCGATGTTGATCTCCCTGTCGAGCCAACAGTGCCAATGACTTCACCACACGCAACGTTAGTATTCTTACTCACAGCAATCGTCTGCAAATGACCGTAAAACGTAGAATAATTTATGTCATGATTAATAGTAACGTAATTCCCAAAAATGCTATCCCAACCCGTCTGCTGTATTACTCCTGAGGCAGCAGCAATGACTGGTGAGAATCGTGGCGCTGCAATATCGATGCCACGGTGTTCACGACTAAAATTGCGGGAAATCTGTCCTTGCGCTGGCAACACCGACGGTATGTTCTTCTCTTTATGTGCCATCATGTTGACCCTCTGTGTATACTCAGGATTCTGTTCCGGTGTAACTGGTTCAACCGGTGGCGGCGATTCTTGAACACCGAGCATAACCTGGAGACGTTGATTGTGTGCCTCTGCTATTTCAAGGTTCTTTTGTATCTCCTCAAGCTTCGCAAACTCAACCTCCATTTCTGCATTACGCCTCCGCAAGACGATCGCTTCCATTGCTCTGTAGTAAACAGATGAGTAACTGATGACTGCTATGATGATAAGAACAACGATTATGCCTGCCACCGCGGCGATTATTGAAAGTTGTTTTCGGGAAAGAAAAAAATACTTCGAAGTTCCAGATTCTGTGGACGTTACGACAACGGAATATCCTTTTTTCATGATGGAGACAAACCTTTTTTACATACCTGCAGCAACAACTGCACTGTCGCGTCAATATCACTAAGGTCACACAATTCATTTGTCGAGTGAATGTACCGCGTCGGGATTGAAAGCACACCGCTCAGTACTCCTTGTTTCACGACTTGGATCATTGCAGCATCAGTTGTACCGTGTTCAAGAATCTCAAGCTGGTATGGAATGTCTGCTTCTTGTGCATAACTAACCAGGTTCTCCTTGACGACAGGGTTGCTAATAAAACCGCTATCTTTCACTTTGATGGCAACACCGCTTCCTATCGAGACTGCCATCTTTGACGACTCTGGTGTATCGCCGGTATCGGTCACATCAATAGCAAGTGCATATGTCGGTGAAATGGCGTATGCGCCGGTACGTGCACCACGGAGCCCGACTTCTTCTTGCACCGTGAATACAAAGTAGAGGTCATCCTTGTGTGATTTCATTTTTCTCATTGTCTCAATAAGGCAGTAGCACCCAATACGATCATCAAGTGCCTTGGCGAGCAAACGTTTTTTCAAAACCATCGCATTCTGGCTAAAGGCAGCGATATCACCGATCCTGACCATCGCCTCTGCCTCTTCCCGGTTCTTGGCGCCAATGTCAATATACATATTGTCCATGCGCGGTTGCTTAGGTGTCTCTGGTTTGGTTTCAACACCGATAACGCCAATCACGCCATTTTCGAAAATGACGCGCTCATAGAGAATACGTTCTGTGAATATTCCGCCAATGTTCGTGAATCGCAAAAATCCTTTTTTGTCGACATAGGTGACAATAAGCCCGATCTCATCCATGTGTGCACAGAGCATGATTTTTTCCGCGTTCTTGCGCTTTGCAGGTATGTATGCAATGAGATTTCCGAGACGGTCTACTGCAATGTCCGTGCAATAGTCCTTGATTTCGGCTTTAATCAGTTCCCTGACAGCACCTTCGCGGCCAGCTGGTCCGTACGTATCACAGAGCCTTTTTGCTAACTCCAATGTGCCTCCTCCTGTGCTATTTCCTCAAGACTGTTGATGAGTAGTTTTATCCCTGCCTTGATGTCTTTTTTATTAGCGATCGAGAGTGGCGAATGTATGTAGCGCGCAGCTGTCTGCATCGCCACAGCCCTCACACCCTGACGGGTAAGATGTATTGCTCCTGCATCAGTTCCTCCGATCATCGGTTTCTTGAACTGATACGGTATTGAATGCTTTTGTGCGGTTTTTTCAAGGAGTGCAACAAGCTCCTTATCACATATGAGCGACCGATCAGCGATCGTTATCACTGGTCCTTTGCCGATCTCGGGATATAGTGGTACATCCTTCTCTTCTGGCCATTCTCCCGAGGCAGTCGCATCAACGGCAATGGCAACATGTGGGTTAACGCGGTATGCAGCTATCCGCGCACCCCGCAAACCTGCTTCTTCCTGAACCGTAAAGGCGCAGTGCAGCGGAACATCAGTCTTTTTCAGAACCTGCATGAGCATGTAGCACCCGATGCGGTCGTCAAATGCCTTGCCAAAGATGGCGTCGCCAACCTCTCTAAATTCCGTGCAAAACGTGCCCAACTCACCTATGTCTACATGTTTCTTTGCTTCTTCTTTGGATGAAACACCAATATCAATAAACAGGTCTTTTGTTTCTGATAACTTCTCAGTTTCCTCAATTTTGATCTGATGTACAGGTTTGTGCCCAATCACGCCAGGAACCGCCTTCTTTCCAATGACAACCCGCTTGGCATACAGTACCTGCGGGGCTATCCCGATTGTGGCAAATCGAAGCAACCCACTTTTTTCTATGCCGACGATAATGAAACCCACTTCATCCATGTGGGCAGTGAGGAGTATCCGGGGCGATGTAACGTTCCCCTTTCTAACAATGAGGTTACCATAGGCATCCTCAATCATCTCATCTACATCCTTCTTGATCTGTTCTTTTATGAACTCACGAATGCTCTGTTCTCCGCCGCTCACGCCGATATATTCACTTAATTCTCTAAGCATAGTAGTATTATACGTAAGACCCCTATAATGTCAACATACAAGCACTCTTGACTTTGCGCTCGTTTGCTCGTATTGTATGAAGGAGGCGGTATGACAATCATACTTATAGCATGTATCCTGACCGGCTATATATACGAGGACAGCGACAGCCTTATCGTCATCAATGACACCCTGGTTATCTGCGGCGACCATGATTATGCACGGAAGGTTCATATTACAGATCATAGCGTGGTTCTGGTGCGACCATGGCTAGAAGGAAGCGACTCACTCGGCAGACTTGTTCTATCCGCACCGCTCATAGTTATTCAGGACTCCTCCTTGCTCAACGGGTCTTTCAGAGGATATGGTGGCGGTGACAACAGTGACCCCCATGGATTTGGCCCCGGATATGGTGGAGCAGGCAATCCAGGGGGCGGTGGCGGCGCTGGTTATGGCGGTAATGGTGGTCAAGGTGGAGACAATGCTCCTGGCTCTGGGGGCAGTGCATACGGCGATCCAGCAGATACACTGATCGAGCGCGGCTCAGGCGGTGGTGCAGGTCGATTAGGCGGCGTTGATGGTTTTGGTGGCAATGGTGGTGCAGCAATTACGCTCCGGGCGCAGGACGTCATCATAGACAGCTCTGATATTGAATCACACGGCGAGCGAGGAGATGATGGTGGTCTTGAAGCTGGTGGCGGCGGCTCTGGCGGCGGCATAATGATCTGGGGCGGTACCGTGACGGTTCATAATGCCATTCTCAGCGCCAGTGGTGGTAATGGCGCAGACGCTTCTTTTGGCGGTGGTGGTGGCGCTGGCGGCGGTCGCATAAAGGTTTTCTATGAAACAGTTCTTGATACCACCAATATATACTTCGCCGTGCCTGGAGGTTCTCCAGGTACTGGTATGTATGGAACGCCTGGACCGGGCACCAGCGGCACGATTCATGTTCGACAAATCATGCTGATAGCTGAACAGTCACATACACATGAACACGCCGTGACTGTTTATCCTACCCTCACACACGGAAACATTACCCTCCAGACTGCAGAAATACCTGTCTACGTAGTACTCCATAATTGCACAGGTCAACGCGTGAAAACGGTGTGCCTGTGGCGCACAAGAACTGACCTGAGTGTGGCTGATTTGGATGCCGGTATTTATTTTGTGCATACACCTGGTGCATCAAGATCCACAAACAAGATTATCGTGCTCAAGTAGCACAAGATATCAGGGCAGCCGGAAATGTTGACTATCAAATGTGCGAAATGCAAGGCTAAAATATTCAAGTATCACAAAATCGGTAAAGGCAGGGTCCTCCACTGCTGGAAAAACAGGATAATCAAAGATTACAGCCTACGAAACAACAATATCGTGTTGTGCAGATGCGGAAACATTATCGGCATAGAACAGAAACGATGGATCAAAATGCGGCAAAACGCCTTTATCCATACGGGCACAAAAACGACACAATAAGTCACCCGCAGTCGTGATCTCAACAAACGCGCTTTTTGTACTTGCTATTTTCTCAGAATTGTATATAATACTGCCATTGAAAAACAGTATGTGATGTTCGGCAAACACAACGTTTTAGGCTTTTAACATCAGCAAATTCAAGGAGGTTAGCACGATGGCCGACAAAGTACACGATATTCTCAAAAAACGCTTGGGTGAGCACGGTTACGAAAAACTCATGAGAATAGACAACCCTGCTCTGCACGAATTTGTCGCGAAAAACATAGAACATTGTAATCCCGACAAAGTCTTTATCTGCACTGACGACCCAGCTGATATTAAATATATTAGAGAAGCGGCAATCAGAAACGGTGAAGAAATGTCGCTCGCAACACAAGGACACACAGTACACTTTGACAACTATTCTGACCAGGCGCGTGACAAGGCACATACCTTGATACTTCTACCAAAAGGCAAGAAGCTTGACAAAACGATCAAGACAGGTGACCGCGATGAATGCCTCAAGGAAATCCATGACATCATGAAAGATATCATGAAAGGCAAAGAGGTATATGTCCGCTTTTTCTGCCTCGGACCGACCAAATCAGAATTCTCCATGCCAACGACACAACTAACTGATTCCGCGTATGTTGCGCACAGCGAAGATATTCTCTATCGCCAGGGTTTTGAAGAGTTCGTAAAACAAGGAAAGAACGCGCGCTTTTTCAAAATCGTTCACTCGGCAGGCGAACTCAATGATGACAAAACAAGCAAAAATCTGGACAAACGGCGCATCTATATTGACCTCGAGGACAACATCGTATACAGCGCAAACACCCAGTACGGCGGTAATACCATCGGACTGAAGAAACTATCAATGCGGCTCGCAATAAACCGCGGGTCAAAAGAAGGCTGGCTCACTGAGCACATGCTCGTCATGGGCGTGCACGGACCGAACAACCGCGTTACCTATTTTACCGGTGCATTCCCTTCGCTGTGTGGTAAAACATCAACCGCCATGCTCGACAACGAAACAATTGTTGGCGACGACATCGCATATCTTCGCAAGAAAGATGGTGAAGCGCGTGCAGTCAACGTTGAAAAAGGCATGTTCGGCATTATCATGGGCATTAACTCGGTCGATGACCCAATACAGTGGAAAGCGCTCAACACACCAGGCGAACTTATCGTATCCAATGTTCTCGTGACGCCGGACAAAGGTGCGCACTGGATCGGCAAGGATGGCGATGTGCCGCCAAAGGGGATTAACCATTCTGGTGAATGGCACAAAGGCAAAAAAGACAAAGATGGTAATGAAATAACACCTTCTCACAAGAATGCCCGGTTCACCGTATCTCTGGAAAACCTTGAGAATCTTGACCCTGCGCTACACGATCCAAGAGGCGTCGTGGTTGGCGGCATGGTCTACGGCGGCAGGGATTCTGATACGTGGGTGCCGATCGAAGAATCTTTTGACTGGACACACGGCATTATCACAAAAGGTGCAGCGCTCGAATCAGAAACAACCGCGGCAACATTAGGTCAAGAAGGTGTGAGAAAGTTCAATCTCATGTCAAACCTCGACTTCCTCTCAGTTCCGATCAGTGCGTACATTCAGGCAAATCTCGATTTTGCCAAAGGTTTGAAAAAGGCACCATTGATATTCTCGGTGAACTACTTTTTGAAAGGCAAAGACGGCAAATTCCTGAACGAAAAAACAGACAAGAAAGTATGGTATCGCTGGGCAGAACTTCGTGTGCACAATGATGTTGAGGCGATCGAAACACCGACTGGCCGCATTCCAAAATACGATGACCTGAAGCGGCTCTTCCAAGAGGTTCTCAACAAAGACTACAGCAAAGAGGATTACAACAAGCAGTTCATGACTCGTATACCTGAGAGTCTTGCAAAAATCGAGCGCATAAAGAAAATCTATGAAACCGATATCATTGATCCGCCAAAAGTACTGTTCGACACGCTCGAAGCACAGAAACAGCGACTACTTGAAGCACAGAAGAAATTCGGTGACTACGGCACACCGGACAAATTCGCATAATCAACCCTTTCTCCCCTGTCGACCCGCCCCTTGCGAGAGGGGCGGGTTTTTTGTGCATATTGACACGTACTCGCAATACTCTATAATACATGGAACATTGCCATGTAGCATACACGGGGAGGCGCACTATGACCAAAGAACGTGTAGCACAATTTAAAGAGGAAAGGAAAAGTTTGAACGAAATTGTGATGAAGTACAGCACAAACAAAATCAAGAAATTCTACAGTCTCGATGCACGTATCTACAAAGAAGAAACACTTCCCAAGAAAATAAAAGAACTGATCGGTCTTGCCGCATCCCTTGTCCTACGCTGCGATGACTGTATTTCCTACCATCTCTCACAATGCTATGAACATGATGTCACTGATGCTGAACTCGAAGAAACCATTGCTATCGCGCTCATTATTGGGGGTTCCATAACAATACCACACATCAGAAGGGCATTTGCGTTCTGGGATCAGTTGAAAAATGGCACAGCACACGGAGTATAAAAAAGATGAAGACATCGAGTGTGCGTTTTCACCACATACAAGACTGGTCTCACAAGGAACGATTACAGCGCTGTGCTAAGGCATTACAGAAAAGAGATTTTGCCACATCGTATTGTGATAATCGCGCAAAAGCCGCAGAATACCTTCTGAAAAAAATCCCCAAGTCGGGTTCTGTGGGCATTGGTGGCTCAGTGACCGTGCGTGAACTCGGGCTTATCGAGAAACTCACGAAACGCGGTAACCACGTTATTCATCACTGGAAAAAAGGACTGACAAAAACGGCAAGCAGGGAAATCCGACAAAAAGAGGGGCAGGCAGATTATTATCTGTGCAGTGCCAACGCAATCACCTTGGAAGGAGATATCATCAATATTGACGGAATCGGAAATCGCGTTGCACATATGATTTACGGTCCGAAGAATGTCATCATCATTGCCGGTTATAACAAAATCGTGTTGACGATAGATGAAGGCATTACGCGGAGCAAGGACATTGCCGGAGTTATGAATGCCCGGCGCGTTGAGGCAAAGACGCCGTGTGCAAAAACGGGTATATGCACAGATTGCCGGTCTACGCAGCGTATCTGCCGGGTTGTCACCATCATGCAGTATTGTCCGTGGCAAACCGATATTGAAATCGTGCTCGTTAATGAGCATCTCGGTTTTTGAACAATGAAAATAGGTTTTGTACAGTTTGACCCGGTATTCGGCAAAAAGGAACACAATTTCAAAACGGTCGATGCACTGCTCAAAGGATGCGGGGCTGATGTGATCGTGCTACCAGAGCTTTTTGCCACCGGCTACACATTCTTGAATAAAGAAGAACTCACGACGTGTGCAGAAGAAAGAAACCGTGGAGAAACCCACAATTTTGTGTTGGCGCTCGCGCAGAAAAGAAACTGCTGCATTGCCTACGGTTTTGCTGAACAAGACGGTTATCATCTCTATAACGCAATGGCGTTTATGTCACCGGGCGGTCTTGTCAGCGTGTACCGTAAGGCACATCTCTATTGTGAAGAAAAACTGCTTTTTGAACCCGGCAGCACGGGTTTTACTGTTTTCGACTACAAATACACGAACTTCGGCATGCTCGTCTGTTTTGACTGGATCTATCCGGAAGCAATGCGCACCCTCGCAATAAAAGGCGCGCAGGTTGTGCTTCATGCAGCGAATCTTGTTATGCCCTACTGT
>DAOVBK010000115.1 GCA_030670605.1 Candidatus Stahliibacteriota bacterium | reverse complement strand
GTCACATTAAGAGAATCCATCTCATCAAAAAAGGGTCTCATGGCATCGAGTTCTTTGATACACATTTTGCACGAAAGCGACCAGAATGCAATAAGAACAGGACCGCGCGCCACGAGTGAATCGAGTGAAAGCAGATTATCGTCAATATCAAAGAGTTCGAAGTCAGGCGCAACCGTCACCTCGTCACCTGCGTAGGCGATCAAACAAAGTAACAGAATACTCGCGATTCCTTTTATATCAATCCTCAGCAATATCAGAAGTATACATAAAATATCGTGCCTGTCTATGAGTGATGCTCATAAACGTAAGTCTTCCATATTATAAGAGAATATTCGCACCATGTTAAGGTTTAAGTCCGTTGTGTGAAAAGAGGAGGCACAAGGCCTCCCCACCTCCATACATCTTCTCACTGCAATGTGTCATCGTCATTGTGCTATTCTTCAAGATTCAAACGGGCGGCAACGTACTACTCGGTCAATCGCTTGACGACAACTGCCTGCAGGACATCGCGTGACGACATCTCTTGCACAAACGCGACCACGCCGAGCTTGTCGACATTCCAACTGCTCTTCAGTACAACTGATTCCTCATAGACTGAGGAATCTGGATACGGAAGATCTATCGATGCACCATACGCACTCGGTACCATTTCTCTCATAACATACGCGAACGTGGACTCCGGAGCACCGCTCTGTGCAAAGTATATGCTGTCTTCATACACTGCAAAGAAGTAGTGGTAGTCGCCCGTTTCCATGGAATCGAGTGTTACAACGTGAAGCCTGAGATTGATCACCAGTGAATCAACAGACGCATCAATGTGTAGCCGCAACCCTGGTGTTCGATTCCGTTCACTCACGATCCAGCCTCTGTACACACCATAGTTTGCATCTGGATCCTCGGTTTGCACGAGCTCCAGACCGTCAAAAACGACAGCTGGTGATGTTGTTATCTGATACAGTGATTCTCTGACAGCAACATAGGCAGGGCTTAACGTATCGCCGAGCTGCCGACGGTGGTAGGCAATGACCGCCAGACTGTCGCCATATTCTCGAGAAAGACTGTCAAGTGCGTGCTCAGCAAAAGGACAGAAGACACAACGAGCGTATGTAAACAGCTCTGCCAAAACAACACGCCCGGTCGGTTCTTCGACGACGGTCGGTGCATCAGAACACGACTGCATCCAAACAATGAGCACAAACCACACCACGCACAGTATTCTGTACGTCACATGATCTCGCCTGTTTCGCATCTCGTCTTGTTACTGCAGTTTGACTATTTTCACCTGTTCACTGATCGGGGTACCATCCACACGAACAATATAGACACCCTCGGGCACAACGAAACCGTTCATGTCCGTCCCATCCCAGACGATGTGGTTGGATAGCTGGATGGTTGGATGGTTCCATTGTTTAACCAATCTGCCACTAATGTCGTAGATAACGATAGCAATATCCTTGTATCTAGCACCTATCATCTCGTATCTAATATCTGCCGTGTTTGAAAAGGGATTCGGAAACACATTAAGCGTCAAACGCTCTGCTTCATAGTTATCCTGTTCTTCAACACTCAGTTCACTTATTGCGTAGAGGTTAAACGAATCCCTCTGCGCTGTGTCACCGAGGGAATACGCAAGATAGTTGAGTATCGCCGTATCCGGACCTGAATCAATAAACACCTGAACATCAATCGAAGAGTCCGTATCTGCAGGATTGAGCTCGACCGTCAGAATGATGCCCGGTTCTGTACACATACTACCGGCACAGTGCTGTATGAACCAACCAGGATTCTGGATAACAGAGAGATCGAGCGCATAGGTATCAGGCACAGACCCGGTATTCGTGAGAACGAAATGCCACGTAATGACTGAAGTTCCTGTCTGAACCGTATCCTCAACAATGGCAAAATCAATGCCATATTGTGCAAACACCGGTGTGACTGCAACTATGACAGCAAATACAAATGCTTTGACTCTTGGCATGTACTCTCCTCCTCGTTATCGAACAAGAATTGCCTTTTCCATAATTTCATCAGAACCAGTCTCAAGAACAACAAAGTAGACACCCGCAGGCAGTATCCTATTATCATCATCTCGACCGTCCCATACGATGTGGTTGGATAGTTGGATGGTTAGATGGTTCCATTGTTTCACTAATCTACCTGCTATGTCGTGAACTCGTATGCTGCTTACTGTATACTGCTTACTGCTTACTTGATAGTTGATATCCGTTGTCTGGCTAA
This sequence comes from Candidatus Stahliibacteriota bacterium, assembly GCA_030670605.1. Classification (GTDB taxonomy): domain Bacteria; phylum Hydrothermota; class Tepidihabitantia; order SM23-42; family SM23-42; genus DAOVBK01. Next base: position 3,293 of record DAOVBK010000115.1, on the reverse strand, counting down.
ATAGGCTCGGAGAAACGATCAGTGTCGGTGTGGCAGAACCGTCTGCAAAATCGTTGTCTTCTTCTATGCCCAGGTTTGATGGATACAGCACATCATCGATATACCATCCTTCGGCAGTGGTATTATAGTCAGCAATGAGCCTGAATCGCACACGAATGGTCTGCCCACCGTATCCTGGCATTGGATATGTCGTTCGTATCCATGAACCGCTTGAACCAGTGAAACGGCCAAGGGTTTTCCACCAATCAGAACCATTATCGATTTCGACATATACATAATCGTTGTTTGCTTCAGTACTATACCAGTGATAAAATGAAAAATCACTATCTGGCGTTGCCACAAAATATGGCGTGTAAAGGGATGCATCACTCTGATTCGTGTACACGCCACCCATGTTGCCACAATACCACGAATGTGTCGGTGAATTAGCCCGGTTTTCACTAAGATGCCAGTTACTGAAGGTGCCGCTATTGCTCCAGTCTCCCTCACCAGATTCCATGTCGTCATCAAAGCCAGCCCGTGATGCAATGACAAAAGGAATCGTATCAACCGAGCTGCCAAAGTCTATCTCAAATGTCGTTTCATGAGGGTCGGGACAACCAGCATCAATATCAAAACCAAGGTGGAAAACCGTATCAATTTCACCAGGGCCAATTGAAACTGTCTGTGGTGCACTACTTTCTATGTCGATATTCGAATCCGATGTTTGCACAGTCGCCGTACCAGTGTATTCACCGTCGTTCAGATTCTTAGCGGCAATTCTGACTTGGATCGCTTCACCTGGTTCAGCGATTCCGTTTCCATTGCCCGCTGTTTCTGACACCGCCATACCGTAGTACTCCATCCACGGTTCTTGCATAATCGCAATCTCAGCACCCTGGTATATTTCCCGTGTTGCGGATTGCAGGAATACAACGATTTTACAATTTTCCTCAGCCCATAGTGAACCGAGCGAAAAATCCCGGGCACGGATAATAGTATCAGCCGCTGGTATAGAGACAGCCTCTCCATTCGCATCCGGTAACATATCGCGCATCAAGAAATCGATTTTTGACATCCCCTGCCAGTAGAAGGAAATATCGTTTTCAACGACAGCAAAGTGAAGTGTACCATTCCGAGCGCTCGCAGCTGTGTTCTCAACCGTTGCCGTTACAACACCTGTTCTTGATACTGTATCATACGTACACTCGAGAGAAATGAGAATTGCTGTTCCCTGTGCTAATCTGTTGTCAATAATGCCTCGATACCACGGATAGACCGTGCCGTACTGCTGGCCACCAATTGCTTGCACAGAACCGTCAAACCAGCTCGTTGGATAGCCGCCAATACTATAGTAGTTCATGCGTTGCACAGCTTCAGATGAATAGAATGGGTCACTTGCAGAAGGATGGTATGCGACCACGACAACCGAGTCATACGTCCTATGATAGATCTCATCATGTGCCCGTGAGGCACCAGGGCAGTATGGGCACCACGTTGCTGTGAACTGTTCAGCAACAACAACCCTTTGGTAGGCAAAAGCAAACGCAAAGACGAATAAGCTCAAAACAATCAGTCTTTTCATGAAAACCTCCTTACCTATAATTATATATACAAATTCGCCATAGGTCAAGAAATGGTTCGTGAGTGCGGCACGTCCCTACTCTAGCGTACGACGATTTTTCCGTGTACCTGTGTGTCTTTGTGTTTCAAATAGTAAAAGTAAATGCCAGTGCCGACCTTTCTGCCCGCTCCATCGAGCAGGTTCCAGGTCACCTCATGCCTGCCCGCAGGAGCAGTTCCACTGAAACGCCTCACCGGTCTGCCAAGCACATCATAGAGAATCAGTGTATACTCGCTTCTCGAAGGTATATCGAGCATAAATGTAATATCACGCGCACACGGATTTGGATAGGCATCGACACGGGAACGAACAACATTCGTTTCTTGCTCATGGATACCCGTCAAATCAGTGACCTTTATCGTCGCGCCCTGCCATATCTCCTTGATCGAATCAGCAGACATGCTATCATTCTGAATCCACGTGACGATCTCACACATCTCATCATTCCAGAGTGTGTCAAGGCTGAAGAACTGGTCAATAGTAAGGGAATCGCCCGGCGCGATGCTGACGACCTGACCGTTGTGGTCTGGCACATAATCACGTGGAACATGATTGTGCCACAAATCTCCGTTCGGTGATGGATAGAACAGGCTATCTTCGGTTATGACAAAGATCACTCTGCCCGTTATGGTATCAGTGGAATCATTGCGAAAATGCGCATACACCCTACCGGTATCTTCATTTGCTGAAAAGATTCCTCCCATTGTTAGTGTTACCGGAGCATCGTGCAGCATACGGTTGACGATCTTGGGCTCCCATGTGTTATAGTCTTCGGTGCCATGCTTGTCGCCATCATACCACAGCCATGGTGAGGTGTAGAACCAGTTGCCAACAGTAGAACATGGTGGCGGATAGTAGTGCATACGGTTTAAAGCCTCAGGCAGGTAGAAGCTATCAAAAATACTGACGTGCATTTCAATAGCAGCAACTCTTCCTGGATAGTTATCAGCAATGCGGGCCAGCATACCGCTGGCTTGCACGCACGGCAGTCACGTCTCTTCGTAGGCTTCTTCGCAGACGACGACCCGCTGTGCTGCAAATGAAAGTGGAAAATATATGATTAAACACAATATTGTACGCACCAAAACCTGCAAACGCTGCATATAGCCTCCTTTATACCACTCCCTGCGTAAGATATATTAATGCTATGAAGCCATATGTCGAGGTGTGCACAAAAAAAGTGTCCACCAGCTGCTATGCTGGTGGACACAAATGGCTTGTCTATTCCTGAATTATCTTACAACGACTTTGCCACTCGAATGCAGGTCTTCAGTCATGAAATCATAAAAGTACACACCTGAAGACACAACGTCACCACTGTTGTCACACAGGTTCCATTGTACTGCTTCGCTACCAGTAATGGCGTTACCGTGTAATATCCTTACAACCCGACCGGCAACATCATACAGGGTAATAGTATAGACAAACCCTGCGGAGATATTGAACGTAAACGCGGTACTCGTAATGCACGGGTTAGGTGAGACGGTCACATCACTCAAAACCACATCGTCAGATGTTTCTTCTTCAATGAATGTAAGGTCGGTGACCTTCAATATACCACCCTGCCAGACCTCTTTTGTCGAATCGGCCTGCAGATTGTCGTCCTGAATCCAGGTCACAATCTCGCACATGTGGCGTTGCCACGACGGATCAAAACTCAGTGGTTGGTCAACAACGACTGAATCGCCAG
>DAOVBK010000290.1 GCA_030670605.1 Candidatus Stahliibacteriota bacterium | reverse complement strand
TCAACAAACATGACTTCAATGAAACATCACGTTACTATAGGATGCTCGCAGCGGTTGAAGCCTCACACGAATCCTATTACGGCTTGGCAATATCCGATTTGTACAGTGGTTTCACGGACGAGTCAATCGAACGTCTTGCCGCAGTAAGATTTAAGTATCCTGACATTTTCTACTACCTCGGCGTCGGATATTACCGACGTGGTTCATACGATACGGCGTCATACTATTTCAATCTCTTCGACCGCGAGACGCCGGAAATGTGGCAGCCGCATTACTATGAGGGGCTTATCGCACTCAAACAATATGACGTCGCTGAAGCGCAACTAAGTATCAGTAGGATGCGAGGGAACATATATAAGGAGATACTGGATGCGTACCTTCATGATTATGAATACCTTGTGGAGGCGCGAGAGCTGTTACGTCATGGTCAATACGAAGATGCGCTGCGGTTGTATGAACAGGTCGACCGTTTCTTCGGCTACCGGGAGATCGGGTACGCGTACAACCTCGCTGCGTTGAAAGAGTATGATGCGAGTTGTGCTTTGTTAGATTCTGTAATAGAGTATAGCGGGGAAGATGAGCTTGTTACGAGAAGTATGTTTGAGGCTGCACAGGTATGCTTGGCTGCACACAGAGTGGCTGAGGCGCGCACGTACCTGAGGCATTATCTCGATCGTGAGAGCAGCGATGAGGCATTGTTTCTGCTCGGTAAGACATTCAGTGATGAGGCCCAGCATGATTCTGCACACATGTACTTCACATTGCTGCCTGATTCAGTTGATGCGTACCTATTTTACCGAGGCCGGACAGAGTACTTTCTTGGTCTGTGGGGACAGTCTGAACAACATCTTCTGTTGCATCGCGAGATGTTTCCTGCGTCACTGTACGGTGATCGGGCGATGTTTATTCTTGCTTCAATAAATTATAAGCGCAAGGAATTCAACCAGGCCTTAAGCTTCTGGACCGAGTTTGTAACTGTGTACCCTCACTCGCCCTATGCTGCCGCGGCTCAAAAAGGTATTGGTGATGCCTATTTTGAACTGAAGCAGTACGAGAATGCACTCCATGCATATGAACACGTTGGGGAATATGATCCCTCTGTGACCATTGCATCGCAGTCGCGGCTTATGATGTATGAAGTAGACTACCATTTAGGGAAGTACAGGTCACTCCTTTCCGCATTGCGGTCATATGTTACCGAGCATCCTGGATCACCACTGGTGGTGAGGACGCGAATGCGTATCGCAGATATTCTTTTCAAGGAGAAACAGTATTATCAATCTCTTGCCGAACTGGAGTCGGTGATTGAGCAGTATCCACATGCACCGCTGACCGTACAGGCATATATTGAAAAGGCTCGCATTCACGAACTACTCGGTAATCTCACAGAAATAAAGAACGTCTACGAACAGCTTCTTGCTGATGCATACACATCTGAATATCACGCTTTTGCAGCTGAGAAACTCGGCGCCTTGTGTCTTGCTGAATTCCGTTTCGATGCTGCACTCGGTTACTATAATATGCTGCTTGATGACGATGACTATCGGGAAAAGGCGATGTTTGAGATCGCTAAGATCTATGATGCACTCGGACAGTACGAAGAGTCCGATATGATCATAGAGAACTTTGTATCCGAATTTCCCGAGTCGGTTTTCTTGCTCGATGCTCTGATCCTCAGAGCCAGGGCATACCGGAAACACGGGCATCATGGTGATGCCATCAGCTTGCTCGTCGACTACATATCCACGGTCGAACAGAAACCGAGGATTCTAATGGAGCTCGGACATGTATACTTTGAAATAGAAGACTACCAGAATGCGCGCAAACAGTATGTGCTTGCATGTGAGCGGTTCGAACAACAGAGAGATAATGCAGCGCGGGCTTTGTTGTTTGCCGGTGATGCATCATTAGCAATTGGTGACCGGGAGGGTGCTCGTGAGTATTATTTGCAGGCTGATCGTATTGCCGAATCCCCGCTCCTCAAGAATCAGGCTGCGACAAAATTGAGTGCTGTCACAGAAGAGTAGAAGAGTGCGTCCAGCGTATTTCCTACTTAAGCAGATCGCTGATTTTCTTGAGCTCACCCCTTATTTCATGCAGTAGTTTGCTTTGCTGTCTGAGCGGCAAAGAGAGCTGCTCGGGTTCCTCGCTATACGTCACGAGTTGTTTCTTTGCGCCTGCGATGGTGTATTTTTGATCATAGAGCATGCTCTTGATGAGCCGCACAATGTCAACATCTTTCCGTGAATAGTATCTTCTGTTGACGCGATTCCGTTTTGGCCTCAAGATTGCGAACTCCTTTTCCCAATAACGGAGTATGTAGGGTTTCAAGTGAAACATTTCAGCGACTTCTTTTATGGAAAAGAATTCCTTATCGGTCATAAAACCCTCCTCGTATACTTATATCCATTTTCACTCATTTTTCAATGGTCTTGTCATTAAGTCCTTGAGTCCTTGAAGCGGTGGCTTATCCTCGTGGAGTATTTCATAGACGACTCGACAGATGGGCATATCAATACTTTTTTTCTCTGCAAGCATGTTTACGGCTCGGGATGTTGGCACTCCTTCGGCAACCATGATCATCTCG
>DAOVBK010000153.1 GCA_030670605.1 Candidatus Stahliibacteriota bacterium | reverse complement strand
TGGTCTACATCGAGTGAGTCGAGTAGTTGCGAGAATTTATGCCGGTTTTCTGCTTTGTCAATGTCCAACGGAGATGTCCCGAGTATCGGCACTCCAGCGCGGTGTAGTGGCAGAGCAAGGTTATTTGGTATTTGGCCGCCCATCGACACAATGAATCCAATCGGCTTTTCTTTTTCGTAAATGTCCAGGACCCGTTCAAATGTGAGCTCATCAAAGTACATCTTGTCGCAAATATCATAATCAGTACTCACTGTTTCAGGATTACAGTTTATCATGATCGTGCCGTATCTAAGGGCTTTGAGTGTTATCACCGCATTCACACAGCACCAGTCGAATTCGACAGAAGACCCGATCCTGTACGCGCCACCACCGAGTACTACAACTTGTCTTTTTTCTTTGAAGTCAAGGTCATCTTCACTCGCATTATAAGTCAGGTACAGGTAGTTCGTTTTTGCAGGATACTCAGCAGCGAGCGTGTCGATACGTTTCACATACGGAATGATGCCGAGTTTTTTTCTTCTCTGTCGCACTGCCGATTCATTGGTCTTTGTGAGCAGTGCGATCTGCCGGTCTGAAAACCCTTGTTGTTTTGCATTTTTGAGTAGGATTCGGCGAAGTGTCTTACCTTTGCAACGTTTTAATGTTTTTTCTATGTCGACGATATTTCTTATTTTATATAGATACCATAAATCAACGCCGGAAAGTTTGTTGATTCGTTTGATTGAGTGTCCTCTTTTGATCGCCTCGGCAATGGCAAACATCCGTTTGTCAGTGGGCTGTTTGAGCTCTTTTGCGAGGTCATTGAATGTGAGGTCATTGCATGCAAGACCGTTCAGCCCCACATCGAGCATACGGATTGCTTTCTGGAGAACCTCTTCAAAACTACGCCCGATCGCCATCACTTCACCGACCGATTTCATTTCCGAACCAATATCGAAACTCACTTTCTTGAATTTCTGCAAATCCCATCGTGGATATTTGAGGGTAATGTAGTCCAAAGCCGGTTCAAAACAGGCAGTGGTTTGTTTGGTAACGATATTTTGCACCTCGGTCAGGCTATAGCCCAAGGTGAGTTTCGTCGCAACAAATGCCAGCGGGTAACCAGTTGCCTTGGAAGCGAGTGCAGAACTTCTGCTGAGCCGCGCATTGACTTCGATGATCCGGTATTCTTCTGAATGTGGGTCGAGGGCAAACTGTATATTGCATTCACCGATAATGCCGAGGTGTCGTATGACCTTTATGGACAGTGCCCTTAGCTTGAAGTTCTCTGACGCGGTCAGTGTCTGCACGGGCGCGACCACAATACTCTCACCCGTGTGAATACCCATTGGATCGACATTCTCCATGGAACAAACCACAATGCAATTATCATACTGGTCGCGAACGACTTCATATTCCAGTTCTTTCCAGCCGCCAAAATACTTCTCGATCAATATTTGTTTGGTGAATGAAAATGCCTTTTTTGTGAGTTCAACCAACTGCTTTCTGTTATGGACGACACCGGAGCCAAGACCACCAAGGGCATATGCTATGCGGCACATGACCGGATAGCCGATTCTTTTTGCTACCTTTTCTGCTTGTTTGATGCTCGTAACTGCTTGACTCGTGGGTACCCGAAGACCGATTTCTGTTATTCTCTTAACGAATAAATCCCTATCTTCCGTATTAAGAATTGTTTCGACGGGTGTTCCGAGCACCTTCACTTTGTGCTTTTTGAAAACACCACTGGTCGCGAGCGCAACTCCGACATTGAGTGCAGTTTGTCCGCCAAAACCGAGTAATACACCATCCGGTTTTTCTTTTTCAATGACCTTTGCGACGAACGACTCTTCGATTGGCAAGAAGTAGACTTTGTCCGCAAGGTCATCAGATGTCTGTATGGTCGCAATATTCGGATTGACCAAAACAGTTTTTATGCCTTCTTCCTTCAGGGCTTTGATCGCTTGACTGCCTGAGTAGTCGAATTCGCCTGCTTGTCCGATTTGTATGGCGCCAGAACCGATGAGCAAGACTTTTCGGGGTTTTTTTCTCATCTGACTGCCCTTAAGAATAGATCAAACAAGAATGCAGTATCGTCTGGTCCTGGTGATGCCTCTGGATGAAACTGTGCGCCGAAAAAAGGTTTTGATACATGAATAATGCCTTCATTTGTGCCGTCATTGTTGTTGTAGAACCACTCCCGCCAGTCCACGGGTAACGTGTTTGATTTTATAGCATAGCCATGGTTTTGAGGCGTTATGTGGCACCGGCGGGTACCAACTTCGATGCACGGCTGGTTATGACTCCGGTGACCAAACTTCAGTTTGTAGGTATTCGCGCCAGCAGCGAGCCCTAAAATCTGGGAGCCGAGACAGATGCCAAGGATGGGTACTGTCTTTGAGAGCGCTTTTCGCGTATTTTCTATGGTTGTTTTGCACTGCTTTGGGTCACCAGGACCATTTGAAAGTACAATACCATTTGCTCTTTCTTTTGTGAAATCATAGTCCCATGGCACGCGCATTACCGAGATATTACGGTCAAGCAGTGACCGGATGATGTTGTGCTTTACACCGCAGTCAACGAGAATTATTTTTTTCTTGCCTCGTTCGTAGAATATCGGTTTTCTGATACTAACCTCAGCGACAAGATTTCGCTTATTGGGGTCTTCAAATCGAAGCTGCTGCTTGGTACACATGATTTTCCCGAGCATTGTTCCCTTTGTTCGGATTTTCTTTGTGAGCGACCGTGTGTCGATATCATACAGCCCCGGGATGCGCTGTTTTTTGAGCCATCCAGACAGAGATTTCTTGGCATTCCAATGCGAGTAGGCATCCGAGTAAGTGGAGATTATGAGCCCCTGCACCTGTATTTTCTCGGACTCGAAAAACTTCATGAGCCCATTTTCTTTTTTCTCACCTGGAACGCCGTAATTGCCGATAAGCGGATAGGTGAGGACGAGGATCTGTCCGTGGTATGAAGGGTCAGTCAGGCTTTCTGGGTAGCCAACCATGCCTGTGTTGAATACGACCTCGCCGGCAACGCTTTTCTTTGAGCCAAATGAATATCCTCGGTATACAGAACCGTCTTCAAGGACTAAGCGCGCTGTATGATTGCGAGATGTCATTTTTACTGCTGGTTGTCTGGAAAAAGGGGACAGTCCCCTTTAGTTAGGGGGACTGTCCCCTTTTTCTATCTACTGCAGTAATGCTTTTATCGCTGTAAACTCGCTTTCGTAATAGGGTAAATTCGTGCCGCCGATTCTGTCTATTACTATGTTCGCATTGCCAATCCTGTCTTGCGCAGGAGGATGGGTTGAGAACAATTTCTCAAATGTGCTGGGTGGATTGCCCTCCATCTGTTTGAATTTCCCGAACAGCTGTATCATGCCTTTTGGATTGTAGCCTGCTTTCTTCTCATATAGTACACCCATTTCATCGGCGTCATATTCATTTTCTCTGCCATAGCCGAGAAGGATCATGCCGGCTGTTGCGTCAACCATTGCCTGCGCGGTCTTACCCAGTTTTCCGCCCAGGGCCACCTCCATCAGAATCTGGTAACCGTAGACTGCTTGCAGTCGCTGCATCGAATGTCTTGCAACGATGTGTCCGACTTCGTGCCCGAGAACAGCAGCGAGTTGTGCTTCATTGTCCATTTCTTTCATGAGTCCTTTGTAGATGTAAATAAAGCCACCAGGACACGCAAAGGCATTGATTTCATCGCTATCAAGGACTTTGAATGTATACTTGAGGTCTTTACGATCACATACATTAGCAAGCTTCTGACCGACATTATCTACATAGTTTTGCACAGTAGTATTGTTGAGAACGGTTTCTTGTGACTCAACGTCCTTGACGACTTCCTTACCGATGGTGATTTCATCCTCAGTTCCAATGAAGATGATGCCCTTTTTGCCACCCGGGCCTATTGTGACACAACTGATAATCAGTACGACAAGTATGGGTGCGATGAGATATATTTTCTTCATGGGGAATTGTACATAGCGCGCATGAAAAAGCAACAGATAAGGCAATCGATTTCGTACTCGTGTGTCGTCGTTCGTATTCGTACCATGATGAACGAGTCCAAAAGTCAAAGAGTCACAGAGTCGAAGAGTGGCAAAGTGATGTCAGAAGGAAAATTGCATAGGGCAAACGTGGAATATCCTGTATCCTGTATCACGTATCCTGCATCCCGTACTACGAATACGACTTACGAATCACCAGTAGGATTTTCTGCGGTCTCTGCGATTCCTCTGCGCCCTCTGCGTAATATGTTTCGTTTGACAATAGTATCATTGAGAGTATAATAGTCAATGGGAGATGAGAGACGACCGCGCGAGACAATAGTTATGCCCAATTATAAAAACGGCAGTATAGTGAATCTCATGAGCTCAATCCTCCGGTCTTACGGTGCTGATTCGCTATACAGTCCACTTCCATTCCTTCCTGCTGATGAGTTGCGTCAGTACAGAAACGTGGTCCTTATTGTTATTGATGGACTTGGTAATGAATTTCTGTCGGCACATGGCGGAAAAAGCATTTTTGCCGAATACAACAGGGGCGGAATGACGACAGTTTTTCCCGCGACAACCGCGTCCGGCATAACGACGTTCCTTACCGGCGTCGCGCCGCAACAGCATGCAATCACCGGCTGGTTCATGTATCTTAAGGAAATGGGTATGGTGACCAAAATTCTTCCTTATGTGACCCGAAGCGA
>DAOVBK010000014.1 GCA_030670605.1 Candidatus Stahliibacteriota bacterium | reverse complement strand
GACTAGAATTCGGGGTTAGGTCTCAACATTTGACATTTGCCTACATTCATCTTTGACGCATTGTGTCCGTAATGTCAAATGTTGAGACCTGACCCCTATTTCCTTCTCATCTTAAAAAGACACAGAACAACACCACCAAATAGTATTATTACACCAACTGCAAACATTATCCAAGCAGACACAGGCATTATTCTCTCCCCTTCTTCTTATAGAGAATTACCGCGACGACGATAAACACAATAATAACCAGCCAACCGCCCAGAAACTCAGCCCAGCGGGAGTAGCCACCATACGGACTTTTTATTCTGTCGAAGATATTGGTAATAAAAAGTATCCCGACGACAATCGGCGTAAGGTATTTAACGCAGAAATCCCACCATGCACCAACCGTGAATTCCGACTTGCTATTTGCATACCTCCGTAATCCAACAATCTTTGCTGGTATGGAGAAAATCGATCGATCGTGAGGATATTCCTTCACATAATTCTGTACATCCTTATGACTGTAGAAATAACCAACGGCAAAGCACTGTAGTATACCAACAACGAGGAGACCATAGTTGTTCATGAAATAATCGACGATATCGAGCCAGTATAAGCCACTTCGTGTCGTGTATATGATCCCTACCAAACCCGCGATTATGCCAAACCCAATATTCACGTGAATACGTTTGAGCTTGAATTTGTCGATGACTGAAGCTGCACCGGCTTCGACAAGAGAGAATGCCGAATCTATGCCGAGTGTCAGAAGCATAAGGAAGAACAGGATACCAAATATACTTGCAGCAAACGGAAGCATGCTGATGATCGTCGGATAGGTCACAAAGGCAAGGTGCGGACCTGATTTGACCACTTCGCTGACTGGCAAACCAGTCTGGTGGGCATAATATCCGAGCACTGAAAATACCGCAAAACCGCCGAGAAATGATGTCGCGTTATTCGCGAAGCTCACGAGAAATGCATTGTTCACAACATCTGCTTTCTTGGGAAGAAAACTCGCGTACGTGATCTGCACGCCAAAGCCTATTGTCAATGAAAAGAAAACCTGAGAATATGCTGCGAGCCACACCTTGTAATCCAGGAGCGCGCTGAATTGTGGTGTAAGGTAGAATCTCAACCCTTCGAGTGCGCCAGGAAGTGTTATGCCACGTACGACAAGTACTATGAGAATCACCCACGGAATTATCACGGTGAAGTACACAACTTTACCAACTGTCTTAACACCTTTCCATATTGCGGCAATGACGCATATCCACGTAAGTGCGAGCCCGAGCACAATCATCCACTGAACCCCACCGATCTGCATAGGTGAATCCGATATTTTCAAGAACTGATTGAAGAAAAATGATTCAGTATTCTGTCCCCAGGCAAGATTCACTGAGAACCCAAGATAATTGAAACACCAACCCATGACCACCGCGTAGTAGGTGCATATACCAAATCCTATAAGCAGTGCAAACCATCCGAGAATCTCAAACTCCTTTTTCACACTACCGAGTGCCATTGGTGCAGGTCTGGAAATCCTGTGTCCGAGTGAGAATTCAAGAATCATGATTGGAATACCGGCGGTGAGAAGTGCCACAAAATATGGAATTAAGAACGCACCTCCACCGTTGGCGTAGCACACATAAGGAAATCGCCAAATATTCCCCAACCCTATTGCTGAACCGATAGACGCTAATATAAATGATGTCCGACTCTCCCATATATCGCGCATGGAGAATTATAGGGAAAATGTACTATGTGTCAATTAAGAATGGAAAGTTATGTGGAAAGTACTGTACCCGTGAACGTAACGACGCCCTGCCCTCCCACGGTGACCTTCAGTATGTTGTTCTTGTGTGTGTGTACATGAACATATGCTGTGCCAGGCCTTTTCATAGCATGACCATGTTCAACAATGATACGTGTGAGTACTTCACCTCGTGGCACAATTCGGTTCTGCAACATATAGGAACCAAGCGCTGCACACGCCGCACCAGCAACAGGATCTTCGTTTATGCCAATAGCCGGCGCGAAATAGCGCATATGAGCTGTGTTCGTGGGGTCTTTTGTTTCAAGACAGAACGCAACTATCCCCGTGAGCTGATACGTCTCGCAATATATCTTCATTTGATGGAAATCAGGCGTAGCATCAATGAGCAAATCGCATGAGCTCAATGGCACAATGATATCAGTACAACCAGAAAGCGCAACAACACCCACAGAATAATTGCTACCCAGAATGTCAATGGGTGCTACACCAAGCAAATGCGCTATTCGCTTCATATCAACCGGCGTACTTATGAACTGCGGTACAGGAAGCGAAGCAGTGATCCTGTTTACTTTCTTGTCTTTCACACGCAGTTCCAAATGTTGAATACCGGTTTTTGTTTTCTGACGGACGAGCGTCGTCGGCTCAGTGAATGTGATCAACTCCTCATCCTCAAGCCCGAGATATGCTGCAAGCGTGCATTCACTGGAGAAACTCATTTCTCCACTACTGCTAAAGAATCGGAGGTAGAGATCAGCATCATTCTCACTCGGGAAGAGGAATACAGTACCGGTCAGAGAATTAAGCTCACGGGCGAGACGTGCAAGGGCTGCTGGGTCTTCATTCCGGTCAGCACCAATCACGACCCACGATGGATTACCCTCGTAAGGTTTTCTTGTGAAAGTACTAACTCTCTTTGTTTTGAGCCACTTCATTGCTCTCAATTCCTCACGTTGCCTAGTAACTGCATGCTCCTGAATAGCAGATATCGTCCGGGTCTATGTTCCCCAGTTCAAGAGCCTGCATTTTTTTGCTTCCGTAACGATATATTGTGACGCCCTTGCATGACAGTGTGTGTGCCAACAGGAAGACAGACTTTGTCTGTTCAAGTGTAGCGTCCTCACGAAGATTTATCGTCTTGCTCACGGCGTTATCGACATTTTTCTGAAATGCTGCTTGCATCTTCACATGAATCTCAGGGGCAATATCATGAGCAGTCAGAAACATCCTCTTAACGTCTGCAGGGATATCTGCGATATCTTGCACCGAACCCTTACGTACAACATAAGAGAGTAAGTCTGGAGAATAGAAGCCGCGCTCACGCGCCACCTGTTCGAAGAGTGGATTAATAACAAGAAGTGTTGTATCAAGGGCATGACGCAGATAACCGATCGAAAAGAAAGGCTCTATGCCTGAAGAAACATTGGCGATGGTGCTGATGGTACCTGTCGGCGCAATAGAAGTGACAGTTGCGTTGCGCATCGGACCGGTATCTCTAAATACTGACCTCGTGATGTTCCTAAATGAACCACGTTTTTCAGCCAACTTCGCGGATGCCCTGCGAGCCTCTTCCTGTATGCATGCCATGAGTTCGTGAACAAAAGCAAGCGCCTCATTGGAATCATAGGGGATATTCAGTTTCACCAGGCAATCAGCAAAGCCCATGACGCCGAGACCAATCTTCCTATTTTGCTTTGTCATATCTGCAATCTGCTGGAGTGGATAGCTATTACAATCAATAACATTATCGAGAAAATGTACAGCGAGGGTGACTGTCGTCCGTACCTTTTCATAGTTAAACTCATTTCCATTAAACATTTTTGTCAAGTTAATCGAACCCAAATTACATGATTCATAGGCAAGGAGTGGGACCTCACCACACGGATTGGTTGTCTCTATGTCACCAATATCTGGTGTTGGATTCTTACGATTGATCGCATCAATGCAGAGAATACCGGGATCACCACTCTTCCAGGCACTCATGACAATCTGATCAAAAACGTCTCTCGCATTCAAACTCTTGGCAACTGCTCCGCTCCGTGGATTAATAAGATCATACGTCTCGTTGTTGATGACGCGCTGAATGAAAGCATCTGTCACACTAACGGAGATATTGAAATTATCCAATGCTCTTTCTTGCTCCTTCGCTCTGATGAACTCGAGAATATCAGGATGGTGAACAGACAACACACCGATATTTGCGCCTCTCCGTCTACCCCCCTGCTTGATGGTCTCAGTAGCACGATCGAATATCCGCATGAAAGAAACTGGTCCTGAAGCAATACCCATTGTGGACTTCACAACGTCACCCTTTGGTCTGATTCTTGAGAACGAAAATCCTGTACCGCCTCCACTCTGATGGATCAAAGCGGCGTATTTAAGCGAGTCAAATATGCCAGTAAGAGAATCATCAACAGGCAACACAAAACATGCTGACAGCTGTCCGAGCGCTGTACCAGCATTCATCAATGCGGGAGAGTTTGGTAAGAACTCGAGGTTGACCATTGCATTGTAGAATTTCTGCTCACTCTCTGCGGGATCCATACCATAATTGCTGTCAGCTTGAGCAATCGCGTGTGCAACCCGCCTGAACATCTCATCTGGTGTCTCAACGATGTTACCGTCAGCGTTTCTCTGCAAATACCGTTCCTCGAGTATCCGTAGACTATTGAGTGATAACTTAAGGGTGTCTTTGATTCCAAGTATCTCTTTTGTCTGACGCAGAGCATTCCGTGACTGACGATAGACAATATATGCCTTGGCTGTATCTGTTAGACCATTCCTCATAAGGTGTTTCTCAACAACATCCTGAATGTCCTCAATTGTTGGATCTGTATGAGGAAACCTCTCGCGCAACTCACGGGTCACGCCGTCGGTTACTTTCTGTGCCAGCACACTGTCTTTGTGTGTCGCTGTCAACGCTTTGACAATTGCTGTATATATTTTGCTCGGATCAAAATCGACCAATCTACCGTCGCGTTTGATTACCTTGTCCACCTCTACCACCTCTCGCTATATACCTAATACATTATACGCTGGGATAGTCCGGATGTCAATGCTGTTGACTACACTTAATACCCTAGCCTCTTGACGTCACGGTATTTCAGGCTAAACTTCCGAATGCGCTTCATCCTTCCTGAAATTAAAGAGCTTCTTAAGACTGCTGACAGGTCTGCAATTAGAAAAGTTACCTCCTATTTTGAGCCTGCCGATATTGCGGAAATCTGGTCTGAGCTATCCAGCAAACAGCAGCTCATTCTCTTCGACACCGCAGATACCAAGCTTGCCGCAGACATATTTGAATTCCTCAAAGAAGACGAAATGGTGGAGCTGCTCAACAGGCTCAAGACCAACAGAAAAAGGGATATCCTCAATGAAATGTCCCCTGACGACCGTACTGACCTCCTTGCTATGCTGCCTGACGAAGAGACAGAGAAATTGCTTCCGCTCCTCAAAGAAGAAGAACAAGTAAGGACTCGGGAGCTTCTCGCCTATAAGGAAAACACAGCCGGTGGCTTGATGACGACCGACTACATCAGCGTACCTGAAGCAGCAAACATTAGCTATATTCTGAGAGAGCTCCGTACAAAAGCTAAGGAGATAGATTTCATTCAAAAGATCTACATTGTGGACAAAGTCAAGAGGCTCAAAGGAATCATCCCGCTCAAAGATCTCCTCATAAGCGGCCCTAAGAAACGAGTCGATGAGGTCATGGAAACACCATTTGTCAGCGTGAATCTCGACATGGACCAGGAAGAAGTCGCCCATGTGTTTGAGAAGTATGACGAACCGTCATTACCAGTTCTCGACAAATTAGGCAGAATAAAAGGAGTCATTACTGTCGATGATGTCATCGATGTTATCCAGGAAGAGGCGAGTGAGGACATATACCATTTTGGTGCAGCGCAAGTGACCGATGAATACTTGTCTGCTAATCCATTCAGCGTAGCCAAAAAACGTGTTGTCTGGCTCATTATTCTTGCACTCGCCGGTTTCATTTCAGGAAGTGTGCTCGAGCATTATTCATTTCTGCTTTCAAACATCGTGACCTTGAGCTTCTTCATTCCAATACTCATGAATACAAGTGGTAGTGCTGGCACACAGGCGGCAACAGTCGTTGTCAGAGGACTTGCGACCGGTGAAATAAAACTGCCTGATGTGTGGCGTGTGATTAGAAAAGAGTTCTTCATTGGTATATTGATGGGTGTTATTGCCGGTGTTATCACGGCACTTCGAGCAATACTATTACAGGGTGATGTCATGCTCGGATTCACTGTCGCGGCCGCAATGATCATTGCCATTGTGATCGCCACATCACTAGGCGGTATCTTGCCGATTATTTTCAAGAGGCTCGGCGTTGACCCCGCACTCATGTCCGGACCGCTTATTGCAACAATACTCGATACGACGACGTTGCTCATATATTTCAACATCACCATGCTTCTCTTGTGGCGTTTCAAATGAGAAAAAAGGATACCTATATTGTCGTTTACTCGACGTTCCCGGATATGAAAACGACAAAGAAAATAATTAACGGTCTAATAACACACAAGCTCGCCGCCTGTGGCAACATTTTCAAACTGCATTCGATTTACGCATGGAAGGGAAAAATTGAACAAAACCCAGAATATGGGGCGTTTATCAAAACGAAGAAAAAGAACTACAAGAAAGTAGAAACATACATAAAAAAACACCATCCATACGATGTACCAGAAATTATTTGTTGGAGTATAGAAAAGGGTCTATCTTCGTACCTTAAGTGGATAGCCGGAGAAACTTCCTGAAAGCCTAATCAAGTCCCAAGAACCAAGTTCTAAGAACCAAGAGCCAAACTTCAAGAGCCAAGAAGCAAGTCCCAAGAAGCAAAACTCAAAGATAAGGCAATTTGAGGCAATTGAAGGTAGATAAAGACATGCAAAGGCTGCAGGGGTAAGAAGAAGGAGCTTCTCGACTCGCGAAGCCTCCCGCAATTACTCGAGACACGCTCGCTCGAAGAGTAACATTACGTACTGTTTCCCTCACTTCGTTCGGGACAGGCGAGCAAGTTCCGTTAGGAACGCGTCGAGAATTTCCTTGCTCCGAATATCGCGACTGGGAAGTCGCTCCCACAAAGTAGTTTTATGGTCTTATAGTTATATGGTTACATAGTTGACCAACTATCAAACAATGAAACAATACAACCATCCAACAATGAGCCATATGCCTTTTCCCAAGCTTCGTTACGGTGTAAGCTTGGGAAAATCAGCTACATCCTGATACGCATAGGTAATGGTAACGCAAATCCCATCAATACCATCTACATGTATCTTTACGTAGTTGCTGTCCTGTGTTTTTGCGACTATCAAATCACCAATCGCGAAATCCACACTTTCCTCACTTGGTTCAGTCGATATTTCAGTGATATCCTCAAGATCAAGCTGCCCGAGATTTGCAAAATAGGTTGTCCGTGCTTGCCCACCAAATTCTGTATGATGCGCTGGCGCAGTGAATTGAGATGAAACACCATCCACCCACATGTCCGCACTGCTATCTGTCATTGCTGAATCGGCCATGACAAAAGCATCAAAAAATCTCACTGCACAGCTATCATCCACACCCGGGTCATTCACTTCGCCGTTGAGGATGGTCGTGAACTCTGGTCGCGGTGACGCAGTGACAAATGGCACATTCACATCATAGGTTCCAACCTTGTCGTCTGTGTTGAGCGTCCTTACTTGTATGTAGTATAGATGCTGGGTATTCAGATTACGGATCTCAAACATCGTGTCGGTGATCACACTCACATTATACTTGTTAAGTTCTTCGCCGTCATCAACAAGCAGTTCACTAGAATCAGGTGACACATATACATTGTAGCCTTGAAAGTCTACATGGCTTTCTATTTCTGTCTCTGCTCGCCAAAAAACAGTAACCGAGGTTGTGCCCATGGTGACACTCGTCATTTCTGGTGCATCTATTAGCTCTGCACCACCGCATCCTACGATACATAGACCAAGTACACAAATTAATGTAAAAACAGCAATTCTCATCTCAAACCTCCTATACTATTGTATCTACTCTTCTGAGCACGTCAAGGCAGTTTCTGCGGCCCTTGCACTTTTTGAAGCGTACTTTTGAATATCTCGAGTTCGATTTCGACAAGGGTTATGCCTCTCATGAATTCCACAAAGCCATCAATATCCATATGCAAATAGTGGTCTTCGACCCGGCACTCGTGCGACAAATCATAGAAAAACGCACCACTCGACATAGCATCTTCGAGCCGCGCGATATTTCTGCCCAGGATATCACGGATTGAATCAATTTTAGGAATCGGGAATCTTGCATCTGTCAGCTGGAAATTGTTAAGAATCAACATCTTGCCCTTTACATCCAATGCATCCAAGCCATCTGCATACAGGCCATCAGCCAGGATAAAACCATACAAATGGCCAAAAAGATGTAGGATAAATGTATTTGTCCCGTCCGTTGCATAGGGAAACTCCATGGGCTTTAGCTCAGGATACAGTCTCTTCAGCAGTACGGGTGCGAGTGTATATGCATAGTTACCATCGCCCTTTCCTTCGAAAACCTTTGCGACTCCTGGCGAACTGCCAATGTCCCGTGCATACACTCTTTTTTCTGTATCAACGATTCGCACCGTTTCCCAGCAGCGACCGCCGAGAATAAATCTCTTCTTCAGGTGGAACACACGACCGATGATCCGTGTTGTACCAACATCAAAAACATCGTACTCACCAAACGAAACCTCAGCAATATTAGAATGGATCTTCCCTCGCTCGATTTTTGCCTCCATTTTATCGGTCATGAAGTATATCCCTGGCCTCATTTCTCTTACTTTGCCATCACTATGCAGCTTCCTGAAAACATCTGTTATCTGTTCGTCGCTATACACCGATGCCATCACTTTCTTGATGCTCTTCAGTGTTGCACCTATACGCCTGCGCTGGTAGAGATATGAATAGATTTGCTGCGGTATGACGGATAAGGCAGGTTGATAGCTTCGCTCATACAGATGTCCCTTTTTTGAACATTCAAAGAAAGTCTCAAAAAGAATCTTCTCCCAAGGACTCGTATAGATACCAATGGCGAATAGTGTGTTCGTCCTGCGGTTTCCCCTGCCGATGCGTTGCAGAAGTGAAGAGATGTCAAACGGAGGCCTGAAGAGCACGACGCAATCAACGTCACCAATATCTATACCCAGTTCAAGAGTGGACGTTGCACAAAGAATTGCCGTATCACTATTGTTCATGTGTTGCTCAATCTCTTCCCTACGTTGCTTTTGCAGGCTCGCGTGGTGTACATAGACCTTATCGAGAAAAGGAGGTTGATTGAAACGTCGAGAGAAGAGTTCGGCAAGACTACGCGCATTGAAAAACGCGAGCACCTTGCGCAGTTTTCTCTTGATCAGTGTTTCAAAAATCCTATCGGCAACGTTTTTTCCTGGAAACAACACATATTCAATCTCACGTGTTGATTTCTGAAGGCACACGCGAGGTGCATCAAAGTATCGCGTACCAATATCAAGGTCATCAATTGTCGCAGACAGTGCATAGTAGTGCAAATCATCTTTTATCCTTCGCAGGCGTGTTAGAAGCACCCGCAACTGATCACCACGGGGTGTATTGTCAACAAGATGGATTTCGTCAAGCACAACCGTCTCGAGTGTCTTGAAGACCCACGGTCTACGAGCCATGAGCGAATCAAACGATTCGGGCGTCGTCAGAAGAATCTGGGGTGGGTTATCATAATCCAGCTTAGGCTGGTCACCAGTTTTTCTGCCGAGCTCAAGTCCGCAATACATTATCGGGTCGATCAATCGGCGGTAGAGGTCGTTAATGAGTGCCCGGGTCGGTGATACATAAAGAATTCTTAGACCCTGAGGCTTCTCATGTCGCCGCATGAGATTCTCAATCACCGGAGCGACGACCGCTTCGGTCTTGCCGCTTGCTGCTGGAGAAACGACCACGACATTCTCACCCGCGAGAATATGAGGAATACTCAATTCCTGAACGGGCGTGAATGAGCCAAAGCGGGAGAAAAAAGGAACCCAGGTACGGGTGAGAGCTTTCTTGATTTCTTCGGACGTCATAATGCGCAGAAATCGCAGAAATATCGCTGAGAACGCAGAGTGATCACAATCTGTTCACCATCCGCCTTATTTCCATCCTCTTTCTTCCAAAATTGAGCAGAAGACCAACTTTTTTACCACTTGCTTTCAGATATGACAGGAGTTGTGACTCAAAAACAGGAATAAGCCTCGAGGCGCTTTTCAATTCTAACAACACTGTATCCTCAACAATAAAATCAACTTTTTGATTGCCAATTTCCAGTTCCTCATATTTGATTTTCAGTTGTAGCTGACTCTGAAAATCAATACTAGCTTTCTTGAATTCATACACAAGTGCCTTCTCATATATTTTCTCAACAAAACCAGGTCCCAGGGTTTTGTGAACCTTGATTGCTAAGCCGATTATTTTTTCGGTTAGTTTGTTGATCTCCTCTTCTTTCATTATTCCCCTCCAATATATTCCTCAACTCAACGTGCCTTCCGCGGGCTCTGCGAATCCTCCGCGGGCTCTGCGCCATTTCAGCGGTCTCTGCGTCTCCTCAGTGGTCTCTGCGAATCTTCAGCGGGCTCTGTAAGCCTAACCGCAGCCAGTCAAATGCTTCGACCGAGAACTTAATGAACTCCCTGAGCTCACCGCTTCCCTTGTGCGATGCTGCATTAAATATGTTCTCACGTCGTGACAGCTCGACCTGAAAACTAGGGTACGCACACTCATATACGTGTATGAGGTTATCATATGTAATCTCCAGTTCCGTCTTATTGAATTTCCGCAGGAACGATTTATCCTTGATCAGGCTCTTGATATGCTCAATACCGCGAAATCCATGAACGGGTGTCATGGAGAGTATCAGCAAGATGTGTGGGTCTTTGTAGATATATGGTGTCGGTCTCACTTTGTTGTGAATGAGCCGGGTGTCTATTTTCTTCAATTCTTCGCTATCATATGCAGAAAGAATGAGCCCTTCCAGGAAATTCAAGCCCCGACTGTATGCACCATAATCCCATATCCGTGTAACCGTCTCAACCTCGTCAAGGATTATGACTAAACCACCGAGGTCGGTTCTGTTAATGAGGTAACTCAAACCCGTGAGAATGTATGTGTAAAAATCGGTGGCCGTGGAAAAATCATACAATGCAGGGATTTTCTGGCCGCCTCGTACGCGAAACGGAGCGATCGGGTCGGTTGCGTATTTCTTTGTTGACTCTCCTTCGATCCACTGCCAGAAAACCTCACGCATCAACTCCTCACTATCACCTTCCCGCAACCGCTTGAGAACTGGCGTCAAGAAACAGTGGTCGGCAATACCGACATGCGATGTCATTCTCAATAAATCACGGTAGTGAAACTCGCTGTTGTCCTTGATGTACCGCAGATTATACATGAGCTCGCGGTATACACGCTTCGGTCGATGTAACGGTGTCTCCTGGGTGCTTAATTCACAGTATGCAGTCACAAATCCCTTTTTCAATGACATATGACGTGCATACTCGAGCAGATGTGTTTTGCCAGAACCATACGAACCCTCAATAAGATACACATCACCGTTTCCCTGATTGAGGGCTTCGAGCTTCTGTTCCATTTCATGGATTTCGTACGCACGACCAAACGTAAACTGTTCAATGTCTTGATGGGGAACAACACCCAACCGAAAGGCCTCGAGCAAGCGCTTTGATGATATCTGATCGAGTTGAGCTTTTGGTGCGGTTATGAGCTTGAGCCACTTCGCGGGAAGCCACAAGCACAACCCGCTGCGGAATTGCACCTGTGCCTCTGCGCCATCATACCGTGTTCCAACGACGAAACCTTCGCCAAAAATAGGGTGTGCTACGATTTCATCGCGTTTCTTAATCTGCATACTCGTATCGTGATTGGAAAGGCGTTAGTATCGCGACTGGGAAGTCGCTCCCACAGCCAGATTGGTGATTTCGTCCCATTCACCATTCACAATTCGCCTTTTGCCCTTTGCTTTTGCCTTTTGCCCTTTGCTTTTGCCTTTCTACTGCCTACTTACGAACATTTGCGTTCTCTGCGTTCTTAGAACTCTTCTTTCTCGACCTCTTCTTTTTCCTTTTCTGACAGCATGGTCACAGTCGAACGCAGTATTCGCTGTGCATCGCTCGTACCGATGACCGTTTTCTTCTCGCGAATCTGTTGAAATACTTCAATAATACCGATTACAAAAATCCGTCGATAACTAATGTCGAGCGATTGCAGTGTAAGAGCTGCTTCAATCATATTCTCAACTGAGTGAGACAATACATCAGCATCAAGATTCGTATCATATGCACGCTGGAAAAGCGCTGCGAGCTTCTCACCCAGTCTCGCGAGGAAATCTTTAGGACTCACGCCCAAATCCTCAAGGTTGACTTTCACACCCATCGGATTAATCCGGGTGAAACTCGAACGGAGCCGTTGCTTCAATGCTTCATAGACGCCTCCGCTGCCTTCAAGCAGAAGATTTTCATCCGGCACGGCGTAGAAAAACATTGCTCCAGGGAGCCGAGAATTGCCGCATTCATCAACGAGCTGCCGCAGGTTATCAAGCGCCCTGCGTTTGTCCCGTGTAGAAGAAATACTCATACCACGTTCCGCCTCATCGAACAGGAAGATAAGGCCAGAGTAGCCTACTGTGTTAATGAATTGCACCAGGCTGCGGAGCATGCGGAATGCCGTGCTGCGGTCAATGCGTTCGGATATTCGATGCCGTAATCTCAGTTCACGCGGAATATCCTCGCCCTTGAGCCATTGCATGACACCGTTGTACTCATCATTATCGTCTGCCATGAGGCTCGCCAGCGCTGCCTTCAGTGCGTTAGTAAAACTCGAGCTTTCACAATTCTTGATTTCCGAAGTAGTGTGCCGCGAGCTATCACTATGCATAGACCAGTGTTTGAAAAGCACATCAATCCCTGTTTCCCACGGTTGGTGCATCATATCCTGCGTCAAGGGCGGTGTAATGTTCGCCACAATCCTCTTGTAGACCAGTTCCAACCGGTCAAAAGGGCATTCTGTCGGACTCAAACTCACATAGCTCGTCGCGTAGTTGTGGCGCCATGCAAGATTCCGTATTGAATAAAGAAAATGAGTCTTACCGCCGCCGTAATTTCCAGTAATCAGTTTGAAAGACGAAAGATTATATTTAAGCATATCCTTGAGATATTCGTCCTCTATAACACTCAGGTATGGTTCAAGGCCAACTGTGAAGTACTCAATACCGAATTCTCGCGGCGTACCAAAACTTCCTAGTTTGTGAACTACTGCTTTCGCCAATCTCGAGTCTACCATGGTTTCCTGTTTAGGCATTTTCAAAAGATATGTAAGAACAATGTGTTC
>DAOVBK010000219.1 GCA_030670605.1 Candidatus Stahliibacteriota bacterium | reverse complement strand
CCAGATTGCCCGTCAGTTAATCTCTCGGGAGATAGTTCAATTGCGGTTGCGTTGAGCACAACGAATCCAGCAGTCGTTCACCAAATTGACATTGCTTCTCATACCATAACAAACAGTGTGACGCTCACCGGCCATTTCATCATCATGACCTATGACGTGGCAGTTAATAATGATGGCTCTAAGGCGTTTTGTGCGATAGACGGGAATCAGAGTGCACTCGTACGTTTTGCGAGTTCAGACTATATCATCATAACGCAGACCTACACACCGTTCTGGATTGGTGTATCACCTGATCATACCATGGCGATCAGCGGGCAGTACCGTTTCTCCATTGTTGATTTTGAGACCGAGACAGTGCTTGGTCAACACATCGGCAATTCACAGTACCGTGGTTGTGTATCACCTATTGATTACCGGGCGATTGGGTTTGATCCGCACCGTCATGAGGGCATATACTTCTATGACTACACAAATGCGAGCGTGCCGTCATATCGCGGTACAAGCATCGCAGGTCTTGAACCAGAGGGCGATGCACCACGCCGCGTCGCCATTGCTCCTGATGGTTCAAAAGCCGTGGTTACAAATGTTCTTTCTGACAATGCAACGGTCATAGACCTTGATACATACACGATTGACACCATTATCCCGATTGGTGATCGTGTACAAAATGTTGCAATAACATCTGATTCACGCTGGGCAGTCATATGCGGTTTCAATACGAATTCAGTTCTTATTGTTGATTTGTATTCAAACGAGATTGTTGCAGATGTGCCTGCAGGTTCGCGTGCTGGGGTTGTATCGATCAGTGCCAATGATCAATACGCCTATGTGGGTAATATTGTGTCCAACAGCGTCTCTGTTATTGAGCTTGCTGGTGCAGCAAGCAGTGAGGTTGCAGAAATTCCATGTGGGGTGATTGGTGTTGTATGGGCAGCATATGGCGTCAGCAGTGATGTTGAAGCGAGTCCCTCAAATGAATACGCTCTCGTTGCCGTTTCATTCGAAGATTTAGTGAGAGTCATCGACACAGTGTCGTATACGATTGTGGCATCATTGCCTGTGGGTGATTTTCCTATTCAGCTCGCGTTCGATAGCACAGGTGAATATGCAGTTGTGACCAACTATTTTGATGATACCTATACAGTGCTGCACATTGATGGTGCATCGTCATCAGTTATCGGTTCATTCTCGTACGGTGATGGTCCTTTACGACTCGCATATAATCGCGTGCTCGATGAAATGGGAATTGGCTACTACTATGACAAAAAGGTGGTGAATGTTGATCCGCGGACCGGTGCATTTATCAGTAGCAAAAGTTACAGCGCGTACGGGTCCCTGATCCAGGTCATGTATGATGAAAATGGTGCGCCAATGGTTTTGACCATGCACGACGGCTCAACACCCGGGCATCTCCTTCGTGGCGATTCAGTGATTGCACTTCCCGCTGTACCGTCGTTTTTTGACTACTGTCCTGCCGTACAAAAGGCAGCAGTGGTCATGCCAGGTTCTGATTATGTGACGATCATAGCATGGGATACACTCGGTGTGAAAGAGCATGTGACACTGCCACTCAATAATGCAGGCGTTCTTGAGGCTCCAGCGCCCAATCCATTCACACGTGCGGTAACGATCGCATTTGCTATTGCGCACCAGGAACATGTTGCATGTGCTGTTTATGATGTCAGTGGTAGGCGGGTCACGACACTTACCAACCGCACATTCACCGCAGGCAGACATGAGCTTGTGTGGGATGGTAACGATGACAATGGCAGAGCAGTACCTGCTGGCGTTTTTGTGGTCAGGGTAGAAACCGGCTCATTCAGCGCACAGGAGAAGATACTGCATGTAAAACCCTAATTTCCCTCTCCCTGCGGAGGGTGCTAAACTAGGCTTTTGGCCTTAAGCTTTTGGCTTTGGCACAACAAGCGTACTTGTGATTCGAGATGCGGGATACAGGATGCGTGATACAAGATAGAAGATGCTTGTCCGCCTCAGGTGGAGGTAAGGCTTAGGAAGCTGGAAAGCGTAAGGTTACCAGAAAATCAGGCTATCAGGAAGTGGCTAACAAGACGACAGAATATCAGACGAGTCATTGCGAGGGACGAAGTCCCGCGGCAATCTCGTTGACAATATCAAACACACGCATATAATCTGCCAGGAGGAGATTATGGTACGTAAAACACATATCACTATTCTTTGTATGGTGTTCGTTTTCGCGAACACAGGATTCGGGTATCTCTACGACTATAAACCTGAACTAGTCAGTCCTGACTACCGGCTCGCGGCTATGGGTAATCTGGATCTCGTTGTCAGGCACTGGGACAATGAGCTCAATATGTATGATTTTGGAGAATCACCCGCAGGTTTGCTTGACGATAACCAAGGCAAATCATTACTATATTTACCGGGTAGCTATGGTTTTACAGCATTCGATGAGGATTATGACGATAATGGCGATAGTGATTGGCATGGCTATGCCCTGTCACTGCTCGGGATTACCAAGAAAGCAGCCAGACTGGCCGGCGGATTATTCCTGGCCAAACAAAGATCTGATAACGTCTATTACTCTGTCTGGGACATGAGAACCGTTGAGAGTTACTATGATAATTACAGCGGTCTGTGCGTCGCTGCATTCAGATTCTCATCGCAACTGGTCATGGGTTTACAGGGGGAGTATGATAAACAAAGAAGACGCTACCTAATTTTTGGTGATGAGGACTGGTATGAACGGGACAGCTATCTCTACAAACCTGCTGTACTCATTACGTCTTCTCAGCGCAGTTGGCAACTCGGTCTTAACTATTCGCTCACGAAAATTGGACCGTATACTACTGCACATTACTTCGCAGTGCCTTTCTTATACAATGCTCCGCATGTTACGCTTGGTGTCAAAGGTGGTTTAGGGCCTGTGCCACATCATGATGATTGGCGGAAATCGATCGAGGTACAGTCTCTGTTTCACATTTTGACTGACCGTGGATCAGTTGATCTGGGACTCCTCGCCATGTTCGAGAGTCCTCGTATACATAACGACTTTGATGTTTCTTCTTCGCCCGGTTGGGAAACAGAGTTAGGAACAGGCATCGCATATAGTGATAAGCAGTTTGGCGTAGTAGGTATGCAATACAAGAGAATCATGACACGATACGAGTTAACTGAGAATTATACGGTGCATGAAAACAGAATCAGTCTGGGTGGCGAATTTCTGTTTTCCAAAGTAATCCCTCTTCGTCTTGGTTATGTCAATGTATTCTACGATCATCCTTACTATGAATATCCTGCCTATGATATTTTAACGTCAGGTTTTGGTGTCAGAATTCCTGGTACTGAACTGGAAGTTGATTTCGTCTACAATTCCAAGATCATCAGGTATAGTGAGTACTCTCAGTATTGGTATGACTATTATGCATACACAAATGTTGATCACCTTTTCGGGTTATCCGGTCGTTTCTTCTGGTAATCGCTAAACATTCTCCCCGGAATTGTGTCTAAATAGTGAGCATGTCTTGACATTATTGGGTATTTTCCTATAATATA
>DAOVBK010000171.1 GCA_030670605.1 Candidatus Stahliibacteriota bacterium | reverse complement strand
TGGTCTATGTCGTCTGCACTGAATTCACCGGAAGCAAATTTGAATAACTGCTTGAATATTTCAAAAAGGTCATCTTGTGCTAAGTCCTCTTTTGTGGCACGGTCCGTTATACCAAGCCTCATGTTCAGTTTGAATCGACCGACTTCACCGAGGTTAAAGTGATTCTTATCGAAGATGATGTTGTTGATGTAGGTGATGGCAATATCGAGTGTTGGTGGTGCCATTGAGCGAAGGAGCGTATACATTTTCTTTGCCGCTTCTTCTTTGGATGACGTACGATCTTTCTTGAGCGTGTTGGTGAGAATTGTCACACCAAGTTCATGTGAATCGATGATTTTTACTTTCTTAACGCCCTTGTGTTTAAGCAGGTCGACAGTTGGTTCATCGAAGAGCTCTCCCGCGGGTAAGATGAGGGTGTCGCCTTGACTGATGCTCTCAGCACAGAAATAGTTGAGTGCATGTCGTAGATCGACATCCTTTGTCGGGAAAAATAAACTGATGATTTGTTCATTGGTTTCATAGCCAAGACTACGCAAGAACATGGTGCCGAGCAGTTTTCTTCTCCTATCCAGTATCGCATAGAAGGTGTTGAGTTTATCAACCGTAAACTCCACCCATTGACCCCGGTAGGGGATGAGCATTGCAGTGTAGGTATTGTCAGATTCGCTGAAATAGACACCGGGTGAACGATGGATCTGGTTCACAACAACCCGTTCTACTCCGTTGATGACGAACGTGCCACGATGTGTCATCAGCGGAAGGTCACAGAGGTATATCTCTTGTTCGGTTATGTCGTGCAGTTCACCATCTTCATCTTTGCTAACCAGTCTGAAACTGACCTTCAGGGGAACGCTGAAGGTTGCACCTTTTTCTATAGCCTCATTCACCGAATATTTCGATGTGCCAAATCTGTGAGAACTATAGACAAGCTGATAGCGATTGTGTATGTCTGTGACTGGAAAGAGTTCGCTGAAGATTTTTTTGAGCACTTTGTTCATGAACAAATGGTATGACTCCAATTGCACCTCAAGCAAATGAGGCATTCTAAACTTTGTTTTTGTTTTTGAGAAACTGATGACATTTCTCATAGGCATGCTCTCTCTTATTTTGGTTGTGAATATATTGATGGGCCTGCTGCTAATAGTAGAATAGAGCCCCTCACTAGCTATGGCCTCTGTCGCTTCTTTTGTTCAAAGTTGACCGTTTCAGCTTCGTATCGTGAGCACAGATCACTTGAGCTCAATTGTTGCGCCGACTTCTTCGAGCTTACTCCTCATGTTTTGGGCTTCTTCTTTTGTCGCACCTTCCTTAATGGCTTTAGGCAGATTGTCGATCATATCTTTGGCTTCTTTTAAGCCGAGACCGCTGAGCTCTCTCAGGACTTTCAAAACCTGGATCTTCTTATCGCCGCACGATGTCATGGTAACATCAAATTCGGTCTTCTCTTCCTCTTTAGCCTGTCCAGCTTCCGCACCGCCTTGAGCAATAACCTGTACTGGTGCAGCTGCGCTGACACCGAACTTGTCTTGAAGTGCCTTAACTAATTCAGAAAGTTCGACAACACTCAGGTTTCCTATTTCTCCGACGATGGTCTCGACACCCTTTTTAGCTTTTGTCGTCATTTTGCCTCCTTCTTTTTCAGCGCTTCGACAGTGCTGATAAAACTTCTTAGAATACCTTCGCACACGCCAACGAGATTGCCGAGCATGTTGAGTGAGCCAACAAGCTGTGCGTAGAGTGCATCTTTCGAAGGTATTCTGGAAAACTCGATAACTCCTTCACGAGTACAGTATTTCCCTTCAATGAAACTTCCCTTAATCTTTAAATCCTTATGGCTGGCTATGATCTTTGCCAGGGCGATGGGGTCTTCAAATGCAATGACAATCCCCGTTGGTCCAACAAAGAGTTGTTTCGTCTCGTTCTCATCATATCCTAAGTCTTTGAGCGCGAGAAAGCCAAGTGTGTTTTTCAAGACGACATAATTGCCGTTGTTTTTCTTGAGTTCCGTACGAAGCTTCTCAAGGCTTTTCACCGAGAGACCGGTGAAATCGGTAAAGTAGAGCGCAGTGCTTTCCTTCAGTTTCTCTTTGGTTTTTTCCAGGTAGCTGATATTCTTTTGTGACGGCATCACAGGCCTCCTTTACGTGCATCGTTCAGTACAGCTTTCTCGTCGAGGTGTATTCCTGGACCGATTGTCGAGGAGAGCGTCATCGATTTGAGGAGCTGCCCTTTCACGCTTGCTGGTTTTGCTGCGAGAAGGTCTTCAATTAACTTAAGAACGTTTTCCCGTAGTTTTGAAACGTCGAAACCGGATCTCCCGACAGATACATGCAAACAACCGGTTTTGTCTGTTTTGAATTCCACCTTACCTTTTTTCAGCGCCTCAACCTGGATTGCTACGTCAAACGTCACGGTACCGCTTTTCGGTGATGGCATAAGTCCTTTTGGTCCCAGTATCTTTCCCAGCTTGCCGACATCAGACATGACATCAGGTGTTGCAATAATAACATCGACATCTGTCCATCCTTTTTTTATTTTTTCAATGTATTCTTCGAAACCGACAAAATCTGCACCAGCATCTTTTGCTTCTTGTTCTTTTTCGCCTTTCGTGAGCACGAGAATGCTTCTCTTTTTCCCGGTGCCATGTGGCAGATTCGAGGTGCCGCGGACAAGCTGGTCGGTTTTCTTCGGGTCAATATTCAGTTTAATGGAAAGGTCCACTGATTCGTCATACTTGGCGCTTGCAAGTTCCTTGGTTTTCTCGATCGCTTCATTGAGTGTGTATTTCTTTGCCTCAACCTTTTCTTTTAGCGCTCTGAAACGTTTCGAATGCTTCATCAACCCTCCACGGTAATGCCCATGCTTCGCGCTGTGCCTTCGATTACTCTCATTGCCTGGTCGATGGTATCACTGTTAAGGTCTTTCATTTTGCGTTCTGCTATCTCTTTGATCTGAGCTCGTGTCACTGTGCCAACTTTGTCACGATTCGGTACTGCTGATCCTTTTGCTATGCCTGCCGCCTGTTTGAGAAGTATTGCAGCAGGTGGGCTCTTCAGGACATAGGTGAATGAGCGGTCTTTGTATATGGTTATCACTGCCGGAACCACGAGACCCCCGAGATTCTTGGTTTCTGCATTAAATGCCTTGCAGAACTCCATGATATTCAGCCCATGCTGTCCAAGGGCGGGTCCAACCGGTGGCGCCGGAGTGGCGCTTCCCGCCGGTATCTGTAGTTTGACTATTGCAATAGCTTTTTTCGCCATAGCGATCCTCACATACTCTTTAATTGGTGAAACCCAAGTTCGATGGGTGTTGTCCTACCGAAGATGACCACGAGTACCTTTACTTTTTCATGCTCAGGAAAAACGTCTTCAACGGTGCCAATGAAATCGGCAAAGGGTCCGTCAGTAACGGTCACACGTTCGCCTTTTGTAAAAGGAATCTTCGTGACGACTTTTTCCTTTGATTCCTCAACCTGTTCTAAGAGCGCATCGACTTCGTGCTGCTCCAGTGGTATCGGCTTGGACTTTGAGCCGAGAAAATGGGTGACACCAGAAATAGAATTGACAAGTCGCATGTTCTCGTCGTCCCCTTCCATTTCAATCACAATGTATCCTGGGTACAACCTTTTTTCTTCGATGACCTTTTTTCCTTTTCGGATTTGGACAAGATTCTCAACCGGTATGATGATCCTACCGAATGAATTGTCCAATTTCTTTTCTTCGATTATTTTCTGAAGCAATTTCCTGACCTTCTGTTCGTGCCCGGTGATCGTATGTACAACAAAGTAATGCATATTCATTTTCCTATAATATCGCCTGGAGTATATTTGAGAAGAGCAAATCGAGCACGAAGATTATCACTGCGACAATTGCTGAGATGGCGATAACGACTATGGTCGAATTGATCAATTCACTTCGCGTTGGCCAGGTGACCTTCCGCATTTCATTATAGACATGTTTTATGTAGTCAACGATTCTTTGTATCACAGTCACTAACTCCTACAGGCCTGGAGGGACTCGAACCCCCAACCCTCCGGTTTGGAGCCGGATGCTCTACCAGTTAGAGCTACAGGCCTATTTTACCTCCTTATGGGTCGTGTGTTTCTGGCAAAAGCGACAGTACTTCTTTACTTCCAGGCGTTTTTGTTTCTTCTTATTTTTCGTGGTCGTGTAGTTTCTATTCTTGCACGCTGTGCACGCAAGGCTAATTATGACTCTCATTATTCGAGTATTTTTGTTACGACGCCTGCGCCGACGGTTCGACCACCTTCACGGATCGCAAAACGCAACCCCTGCTCAATCGCCACCGGCGTAATTAACTCCACC
>DAOVBK010000179.1 GCA_030670605.1 Candidatus Stahliibacteriota bacterium | reverse complement strand
ATCTTCTGCAACCGCGGCAAAGGCACCACCAAGCGCCGTCGCCCGCGCACCCGGCCAGATCAACAGAAACACCGCACCCGGCCGCTGCGCTCCGAAAACAAAGGTGCTAACCAACAGCACCAGGAACCAAACCCTACGCATCGAAAACCTCCAGATTACTATATTATAGTAATCTGGGCTGTTCTGTCAAGACCTAAGTCCCTATTGACGCGGTACACAGGGAACATATACTCATAGTGTGAAGGAAGCAGGCAGAGTTGTAGAAATCACGGGCACACAAGCACGTATTGAAGTTGCGCCGAACAAAGCGTGCAGAACGTGCCCCGCGTGCACGGTCTGTCGACCTCAGGGTACGGTACGATATATTGAGGCTGAAAATCGCGTCGGTGCTCATGTCGGCGATGATGTATGCATTGAAACATCAACAAAACAGAGCATGGTCGCCATTTTGCTTGTTTTCGGTGTGCCTGTCGTCTTGGCACTGGTCGGGCTCATAATCGGTACATCCTTGGGTAACCTACAGTCTATGATACTTGGGGTCATTGGTTTTGTCGCCGGCCTTGTTGTTGCCAAGATTTTCAACAATATCTTCACACGAAAGCATCTCCTGCCGCGTGTTACAGAAATCAAGCGTCATGCAAAAGACTTGACTTTATAACAAGAGTTACTATAATCTCTTATCGGAGGTTGTATGCCACTATTGATTGCAATACTTCTGAGCGCAACAGGCTTTGAATACATGATGGTCGATCCGGTTGCACATCGCGTCGGAATAGGTTCTGCCCTTGTGGGTGATGGCTATTCGACATTCTACAATCCCGCAGGCCTTGCGTATACAATAGGCTCATACTATTCCGCATCGTATCTGAAGTACATTGCCGGTACACATTTTGGCTTTCTCGGATATGAGCATGGTCAGATGGGTGTTGCCATACGCTACTTCAACGGCGGGACCATGAAGAAGACCGATGAGTTCGGTAACGAGTTTGGTACATTTGGTGTGCATTTCATTGACATCGGCGTGGCACGGGGTTTTCAGTACAAAGATGTAGGGCTTGGTGTTGGCATCAAAGGAGTGTATGAGAACATTGATACACTTTATTCACTTGGTGTAGGCATTGATGTCGGAGCGTTGTACATATTTGAGGAACCAGAGATTCAAGTGGGCCTTGCGGTCAAGAACATCGGTATTGGCGTCAAGGCATTCATTGATGAAAAGGAAGTATTGCCGTATGAATTCAATCTTGGAGGAATAAAGCGTTTTCCAAACGGTTGGTTTGGTGTTGATCTTGTAAAGCCTGCTTTGATGGGAGTCGGATTGAAGGTGGGCGGTGCGTATGCGTTCATCCCGAATTTCGAGGTGAAGGCTTCGTACACATCGCTTCTTTCTTCATTGAAGACAGGAAGTAGCGGGCTTGATTTTCTGGCTGGGTTGACAGCAGGATTTGCCGTCCACACCAACAGAATTACGATCAACTATACCTATTCTCCCTACTTTGATCTTGGGGGAGGCCATAGGGTTTCTGTGCATCTAGGAGGATAAATGTCAAAGGTGAGCTCTGCCATAATCGCCGCGCTTTTTATTGTGCTTCTTACTGCGTTTTTCTATCTGAGTCCACGATACTTTCCTCAGGAGACAGCAGGAGGTAGTGAGGTGATAAAGGAAACACTGGCAAAGCGGTTTGTAAATGTGGGGAACTTCATTGCGCATTCGTCCTTTGTCATCGATGCGGTTATCGAAAATCAAACTGGACGGCTCACAGAAATCATTGTGCAATTCCGTCGCGACGAACCTGATTTGCAGTACGTGCACATTACTGATGCGAAAGGTAAGGTCATTGTTTCGAGTAATGAAGAGATGGTTGGCACACAATATGAGTCGAACATTCTTGCTACTAGATCAAGCGTGGTGAGAGAGAAAAGTGGGGTTTTTGAGGGTGGTTTTGAGATTAGATTGAAACAAACCAAACTGGGTGTTTTGTATTTTGCAGCAAAACCTGATATTCCCATAGCAACTGTTTCCATCACCCCCAGTCCCATCCTCGCAGCAGTCGGCATCGCTGTTGCCATTATTGTATTTATCATCCTGTTTTCGATGCAGCAGAATCTTGAGTCCAGTATTGTAGCACACATTAACAAAAGGCAAGAAGAGGTTTTCTCTCCAAAAATCGAATCGCTAAAAAAGGAACAAGAACAGATACAACAGGATGTGGAAGATTACAACCGGCAGGTTGAGGATGCACGCAAGCGATTACAAGGCCTGACCGAGGAATATGAAGCACGAAAGAAAAAGCTTGAATCAACACCGGTAATGCAGTCGATTGACAAACTAAAAGAAACTGAGGCTGGACTTCTTAAACATCTTGAGAAACTAAAGGAAGAAGAACAACGGTTGAGCAAAGAGATAACTCTTCTCTCACAAAAGAGAGAAGAGGTGAGAAGTGCGTTAGAGGCAGAAAAGAAAGAAGAGAAGACATTGCATGAGAAATTAGATCTCATCAAGAAAAAGATTCTGCATTTGGAAACGCCAAAAAAGTAATTCAGCGCATTGACAGCTATATCTCCCGTGTCGTATTCACTGCGCAACGTCCATACGTGATATCATGAAGAGCCAGTATGTGAACGAACTCAAGCGTGGTCAGGTCGTCAAAGAATCGTTCGTCCTTTCAAAAAAAACCATCAAAGAAAAGAAGGATGGCGGTGCCTATGCCGTGCTCGAGTTTTCAGATCGAAGTGGCAGTATTGAAGGTATTGCGTGGGACAACACCGTGGAAAGTCTGAGTACGATCGGCGTTGGTGACATCGTCTTCATTTCCGGAAATGTCAATGAATACAACGATCGCCTTCAAATTGTCGTTAACTCAGCACATCGAATTGCCGATGAGGACGTTGATCCTCGAGACTTTCTGCCACAAAGTGAGGCTGATATTGACCGTGTCATGGCGGAAATTGATACGTTCAGAGCACGGATCAAGAATCGCTTTCTCGCAAAACTCTTGGCTCTTTTCTTTGAAGATGATGCATTTGTTAAGAATTTCAGCACGGCGCCTGCTGCGAAACGTGTCCACCACGCATATATCGGTGGTTTGGCAGTGCATACATTGCATGTGCTTCAACTCACGGAACACGTTCAGAAGGTGTATCCCAATATCAATACGGATCTTCTTATCACCGCGGGCATCCTGCATGATGTTGGCAAAATCGATGAGTATTCCTACTCGAAAAAACTTGATGTTACAACTGCTGGTAGAATGCTCGGGCATATCATGATCGGATACAAAGCAATTGCCGACAAAATCGCCACAATTCCGCAATTCCCCGAAATCTTGAAGCTGAAGCTGCTCCATATGATCGTTTCGCATCATGGCGAATTCGAATGGGGTTCGCCAAAACCACCGATGTTCCTTGAGGCATTGATTCTTCATTTCGTGGACAATCTTGATGCGAAAGCCGAGATGATGATTGATGAACTCAGGAAGAACAAGAATCATGGCAAAGACTGGAGTGATTATCATCCTTTTCTCGAACGAGAGATATTTTTGAAAGAAGAAATGTGATAGAACGCTATGCCACATCTGTGAACGCATCGTTATGAAAATTAAGGAAATAAAACTGTACGGCTTCAAGTCATTCCCCGATGAGACAAAGCTTGCACTTAATGCCGGCATTACTGCTTTTGTTGGTCCGAACGGAAGCGGCAAGTCGAACATTTTTGATGCATTACGGTGGGTTTTTGGCGAGCAAAGCATGAAAGCACTGCGATGCGAACGGATAGAAGATCTGATTTATGTATCACCAGACACACGGAATGATGCGAATTTCACCGAGGTTTCAATCACAATTGATAACGAAAACTATTTCCCCCAGTTTGGCGGAGAGTTTGAAATAAAACGGCGTTTCCATCGATCCGGCGACAGTGAGTTTTTTCTCAATAGGGTAAAGTGTCGGCTTCAGGATATCCAAGCTCTTTTCTTGAATTCTGGTACACTGACGTACTCCTTTCTCGAATTGTCCGAGATAGAGAAGATCATTCACGGCGACACCAAAGAAATGTTTAACGATGTATC
>DAOVBK010000237.1 GCA_030670605.1 Candidatus Stahliibacteriota bacterium | reverse complement strand
GGCCCATTTTTTCAACATCCGCCAATACAATGATAATCCCTTTGATACCATCGTCAATAATTATTTGGAGGATGTCTTCGTAGGATGCATGTTGAGATATGGATACGAACTCTTTTCACGATCTATTACGTTATTATATAGAGAACTATGTACAAATCAAGGCGTTTTTGAAAAGTAATTATGAAAAAAACGCTTGTAACGCCTTATTTTTCAGGTAATTTTGTAAAAAAAGATACTTTCTTGGTGAAATATATTTTGCTATCGACAAAAATGTCATTAGATATCACAATATCCCCGCTATGCTGTCCAAGCCATTACATAGATATTCTGAAATCAGAATTAAGGCTGCAGAAGCGTACATCACCTCGGATTCCTTTGGGAAAGTTGCTGCCTCTTTCAATGTCCACTGCAAGACACCAACAATCGCTAGAATTGTACTCATGATTGTCTTTGTTGGCTCCGTGTGATTTTCGCCGCGATTTCAAGAGTTATGAAAATGGCTTGAATCGGTGTTGGAATCAAGTATCACATAGGAAAGAGGCTCTTGAGCAAACGGTCTTGCTATCAGCAAATCGACATTATCAACAACGATAATTTCGGGCGGATACGTTTCCTGAACAAAGACACCCAGATATCTGAGTATGATGCACACATCGACGACGATTGCATGGTCTCACCTATTGCCAAAACAAAAGGAAAACGGAACAAGGTAGCAATCCTTGGTTGTGGTGATGGCGGCATACTCTGGGAGATGCTAAAATACAAACCAAAGCACGCGTTTCTCGTCGATATTGATAGCGATGTCGTGACCGCTCCGGAAAAGTATCTTAAGAAAATGTGTGGAAGTGCGTTTTAATGGAAAAATGCCAACATCATCAATCATGCAAACAACTTTCTAACCGAGACACACGGCTTCGACGCGATCATCTATGATCTGACAATGCATCCTGAAGTCTTAACCAAGATGCACCGTATAGAATTCTCGAGTGAAATGTTCGCGAAAATGAGAAACAGTCTCAGCAGCAACGGCATGGCGAGTTTCCAATGCTGCTCTGAATTCGATAAGGAAACACAAAAGCTACTCAGAAAGTTGCTACCGAAGTATTTCAAGAGCATCAGATACTCGATAACCTTTATTCCATCTTTCTGAGAAAACTGGATATTTGCTTCAGCCAAGAAAAAGTAGCTTCACAGGAGAAGCAATCAAACGCTTTGTTTCACGCCTTGTCTTCGCTTCCTTCAATAAGACACTGTAGCGTCTCAAGTTCATCCTTATCAAACCATGTTGCTTTGCACGCCGTGCATTCGTCTACCTCAATGTGGTATGCATAACTGTAGAACTTGTGGCGCATTACCTTTCCGCACTTCGGGCATCGACGAGGATGTGACATATCGAGCAATAATGCGAGCCGCGGATGCTTTCTCTTGGCATCCTTTCTGAGGACATCAGCAAGGCGCTGCACGCGTTCGGTAAAACCCTTCTCTCTCCGCACAAAGATTCTGGGAAGCTTGTCACCTTCGGTCAGAACACTGCCACACAAAGAGTCCTTCATATGCTTGCGGGATAAGCCATTCTCGACAATCAGGACACAACCGACGGATCTTCCAGAGCAGGTTGTCACTTCTCTGAAAAAAGTCTCTGAACACAAGAACCTCTCGTGCCGGTTTTGTCTCGCCATCGTCAGCGCGCACCTCAGTATCAGGATTAAACCAGTCGAGTGATTGCAATTGCAATACTGTATACGGCCCGTCCCATGTGTCCTTATGCCTGGCATAGAACTGCGCAGTCCTCACCGTCTCAACCTCGGTCTTACTTCGCATTCGTTTACTCAAACCGTGCACCACCTGTTCAAAATCAGCGTGTCCAAGACCGAGGATGATGCCGATCCGTTTTTTCAAAGGAGGATGTGTCGAAAAAAGTGTCGCAATGAAACCTTCTCGTTCTTCCAGTTGACTGTGCTCAGGGCTGAGTATGAATATTGGTGCGAGATATTCACCACCATAGCCGGCACCGCGCCAGCGCATCCCGATTCTGTAGAGTGCTGACGCAAGACTCACGGGGTTACGTGTTAGCTTCACTGCTGTTGCATCAGCGCGGTACTCCTTTTCACGCGATATGAACATATTGAGTAATCGCGCCATCATATCAGTACAAAGGAGCAGTAGCAAAATCGGAATCGAAACGAGCCCCAATGCTGCGGCATCACGACGGGCTGAATTCAGAAACGGTGAACCGACCGAGGGTTCACCCGTACTCAACATTCTGTTGAAATGAGCAAGTGCCTCGCTGTACACACCGAAGAGAGAACATACGATTGTCGTCTGTAGACAGTCACCCAATACGACATGAGCCATTTCGTGGGCAATAACCGACTGAAGCTCATCCCTTGTGAGACGCGACAGGAGCCCTTCAGTAACACCTATCACCTGTCTCCCGCTCAGATCAACCATGGCAAAGGCATTCATAGCCCCCGTCGGAAGAATGTAGCGCTCAACCCCGGTGCTACCGGCTGCCGTTTCCATCTCATCAACGACATTCTGAAACACGTGATGATACCGGTCGCGCTTATCTGGGTGCTGTGCGCCCAAATAGAAAAGGGCACGACGGACAATGTGTTTATTAGAATAGTACCAGTGGATGCCAGAAGCGATACCTGCAACTCCGAGAACCACACATGTATCCATTCCAAAGAGGCTGAACGGTCGCTCAACGCCAGGTAGCGATCTCCGAACATGAAGAGCAAAACTGATAATGGTCCATATGACAAAGATCGGCACAAAATAGAGAACCAGAAGAAAGGCGAATAGTACGTAAATGCGATACGTCTTTTCTTTCTCTATGTCCCAGAATGTCTTGATGTTGCGCGTATTCATACTTAAGTATACTACGGATTCATATTCTGTCAAGATTTTTCTTCTTGCTACTGACATTGACACACACAATATTCTGATTATCCTATTGTCGGCAGACAATTTGATTAAAACTGATTAAAGCAGATGTAGACAGAAAGTTGTATCCGTTTCCATTCGCCCCATCTGTCTGCATTCAAGCATGCGTAGCATGCTACCATCTGTCTGAATCTGTCTAAATCAAAAACGTGCCCTGCACGTTTAGAAAGGAGCGACTATGGATTGGGGACTCAAAAATCGTTTGTCACGTATCATCAAACCAAAAACAGGAAAAACAGTCATGCTTGCAGTTGACCATGGCTATTTTCTCGGACCCACACGTGGATTGGAAGTTCCTGCGAAAATAGTGAAGCCGCTTTTGCCGCACGCTGACTCTCTGA
>DAOVBK010000080.1 GCA_030670605.1 Candidatus Stahliibacteriota bacterium | reverse complement strand
CTAGCAATATCTTACTGATAATGCCCGATAAGTCAAGAAATTTAGAGAGCTTTGTTCTCCTCACAGAAAATGAACGGCCTCTCTTATGTCCGTGGTCAACACATCGTTACCAGCGTAGATTGACGACTCTATTAGTCTGATTGTCCTATAGTCGTATCGTCTTATGGTCGAATGTACGACAATGAGACGCATTCATAAGTCCGATTGTCCCATAGTCGTATCGTCTTATTGTCATCTGCAACTTCTCGACTCATCCGCCATACAACGTGGTGGATTCGCTCGAAGAATAAGCTACTTTACTGTTCGAGTGAGTGCATAGCACGAATCGAGGCTGGGAAGCCTCTCCCACAAAAACAGGTGAACTTTCACGAATACGATCTACGATGTACGAGTACGAAATACCCTTGCCTTCTGACTTTTGCCCTTTGCCTTGCGCTCTTGTTCCGTCGAGCACGCTCGACCACTGATGGCATATGGCTAATGGCTAGTAGCCAATGGCAGAAAACAGACTGTTGTTGGTTGGATGGTTCAATGGTTAACCATACAACTATGCAGCTATCGAACTATGCAACGACTCTGTTTGTCTCTGCATCACTTCCCCATAGTAACGATGTCCTGGCGCATTAACTCTTGTGCCTTGACTTTGCTATCACTCACTATATACTTCATCATTGTACGCTTATGTCAGTAATACGATTCGAGAATATCAGTGTCAAATTCAATGATTCTTACCTGCTCGAAAATCTGAATTTCACTGTAGAGCGCGGTGACAAAGTACTCATCTATGGTGAATCCGGGATCGGCAAGACGACGGTTTTTAGACTGCTGCTTGGATTCGAACAACCGGCAGCAGGAACTATCTATGTAGGAAACAAAAAGCTTGATGCGTGCTCAGCATGGGATTTGAGAAAGAACGTTGCCTATGTGAGTCAGGATTTGGACATCGGTAGCGGCACAGTTCTTCAGGTAATCCGAGGTACTCTTTCATTCAAAGTAAATAGCAGTATCATCGTAGATGAAAAGAAAATAGAAAAATATCTGGAGTTTTTCCGAATGAAGAGTAGCATTCTTCATGAACCGTACGAGAAACTATCAGGCGGCGAGAAACAACGCATTGCCATAGTGATTGCGCTTCTTCTGGAACGCAGCATCTTCTTTCTCGATGAAGTGACATCATCACTCGATGAAGAACTGAAAGAGAAAGTCATACAGTACTTCATGCAGAACAGTAACTGGACGGTGTTGTCGATTTCACATGACCGCGATTGGCTTAAAACGCCAGGTGCGAAGATTATACCAATACCACAGAAATATGCAGACGCCTGATATATCATATATTTCACTATTCTTATGCTCGTTGTTGCTCATTATACCCTTTGTGGTCAGCATGATTCTCAAGCTCGGTCTGGTCAAAGAGACGGTTACCTCAGTGCTGAGAATGGCGGCGCAACTCGTGCTCATCGGTATTTTCCTGAAGTATCTTTTCCACATCAACAATCCCTTTCTTAACATAGGATGGCTGGTGATCATGGTCATTGTTGCAACATTCAGTATCATCCGAAAGGTCAAGGTAGACATCAAGGTTTTCCTTGTACCAACATTGTTTTCACTGATTGCCGCAACATTTTTCATAGTCCTGTATTTCAATACGTTTGTCATCCGGTTATCAGATGTTACTGATGCACGTTTTTTGATTGTCGTTGGAGGTATGCTTCTCGGAAATTCACTGAGAGGTGATATTATTGGTATTGATAACTTCTACAAAGCAATACAGCGTAATGAACAGCGCAGGCTGTATGCGCTCGCATCTGGTGCAACACTTTTCGAATCGCTCATGCCATACTTCAGAGAAAGCCTTCTTGCTGCGCTGCAGCCGACCATTGCAACAATGGCAACAATGGGCATTGTTTTTCTTCCCGGTATGATGACCGGTCAGATACTCGGCGGTGTATCACCAGTACTGGCTATCAAGTACCAAATCGCAATCATGATCGCCATATATACGGCAACAACCATTACCGTACATTTAACCATCACGCTGACCATGAAAACGTGTTTTGATGCGTATGGAATGTTGAAGGCACGGATCTTTCAACGCTAGACAAATCGTCGATCAGATTCCAGGGTGTGGGAATTATCGCTACGCTTCCTCGTTGAGGAAACGTTCTGCTTGTTCGAGAAGGAAATATTTGTTCAACAATCTCAAGATTCTCTTCGGCTCAGCCCCTGATGGCACGATCTTCTTATCGGTATATTGTTTCAATTCCTCGAGTATTTTCTCATTAGTTGGATCACCAAGTGCAATGTGCAACTCGTCGCCTGCCTCATACAGTGGTATACTCGTATGGTCGTAGAGGAGGCGCTCGGGAAATACCTTGATCAGCTTCTCATTGAGCATCTGTGTGCGGAGGGCGACAAAGGGAATCGCCTTTTGTTTGCTGAGTACTCTCACGAGATCGCGTGATTTGATGTAACCGAGGTCGATTAAGATTTCGCCTAAACGCTTATTGGACTTTTGTTGCATGGCAAGAGCCTCTGCCAGCTGTTTTTTACTGATAAGACGGCTCTTCACAAGCAGTTCACCGATGCGCTGCGCCATCATTTCCTCCTATTATTATTAGTATAGTTAGTCGTTCGCCGTGTGTCAACTGCTTTGTGAATTCTCAGAA
Organism: Candidatus Stahliibacteriota bacterium; assembly: GCA_030670605.1. Classification (GTDB taxonomy): domain Bacteria; phylum Hydrothermota; class Tepidihabitantia; order SM23-42; family SM23-42; genus DAOVBK01. The sequence continues at coordinate 4,361 of DAOVBK010000080.1, read as the reverse complement.
TGTAAGGGAATAAGTGAACTTCGTGACAATGATGTGATTCGTGCTTCGCGCATCAAAGTCGTGCACGTTGTTGTATACAAAATATAGAATAGTACCCGGTGCAAATTCATAGCCAAACAAGAAATTGTTCGTAAGATTCAAGACGTCCTCAAATGCGAAGAATTCACTCGATGCAGTTCCATCCTCGGATGCTGATTGCACGAAGATTCGAAAGAATGCCTCATCGGTCATCTGGCATGAGATGCCTGCATTAACGAGCCATTGCCAGCGTGTTTCACCAAACTGAACTCCCTGGACAATAGGGAAAACCGATATGCGGTCAAAAACGACAAACAGCACACCGACATGGAACCGTCTGAAACGCTCGTCATACAACCTACCCGCACCGCACGATGATGCAATACCGGCGGCACCACCGACATTGGTCTCAATATCACCACCGATGACGTAATTGGTGAACTCACTGTCGCCATAACGTTCATATGTCCTGAAGCCATTCAGACCGAGACGGAGGCGTGGACGCGTGACAAAATTCGACCAGAATTCCATTTCACCGACAGCGAGCCGGTCACCTATTTCCTGTGCCACATCAAAGCTGACGCCGCCGTCAATCCATTCAAACCAACCTTTGTCCTGCACAAATTTATGCCACGCATATCCTGAAACACCCTGCCGGTTAATGTCATACGTATTGACAAAACCCTGCTTGATCCAAAACGAGGGACCGATGCGACCAGCAAATAACCCTGCACCATAGGTACTCGTCTCACCTTCAATACCCGCATGACCTGCCCATCGATCACCTGACACGCCAGTATTATTCGTTGCGGCAACCTGGGTCGTTAGAAGAAACCGACCAACCACGGGCATATTGAAATCAACACCAGCAGCCTGACTCACCGTATCATCACGCTGTTTGTGGGTGGCGAGCACACCGAGCGTTGTCGTACCCATCAACTCCTGCTTGGCACGGAGCACGGAAAAAAACTCTTCTGTATCTTTCGTGCGAACGGCAAGACCGAGCAGTTCGGTTGATCTGATCTTGCCGTACAGCTTGCCACCGGCGTGAATTTCGTTCATCCGCCTCGTATAGAAAAGTTGAAACGGTGTGGTGAGAATACTGCCACCTTCAAGGAAAAACGGTCGTTTCTCCCTGAAGTAGAGTTCCTCACCCTCTTCATACGAAAGGTTAAACCTGAATGGGTCAGCTTCAATCTGTGCAAAATCAGGCAGAAACGTCGCATTGAATGTCAGATCAGACGTCACATCGTATTCAATATCAAGACCGGTCCGTGCTTCGAGTGAATCAGTCAGTGTATCACGCTCAAACCGGGTCGCACCGTACGGTAGGATGGTCAGCCGCTTTGTTTTTTTTGTAATAACCAGTCCCTGTAGAGTGCCGTAGTGAGAAATCTGACACCATTGCTGAACCGAAGCCCAACTCGTATTCTCCCAGTGAGGACGCTCAATACGCCAGAAATTGACTCCCCATAGTTGCTCTGCCTTACCTGGATAGCTCAATTCAGCAAAGGGTATGGCAATCTCCATTGTCCAGCCATTATCAACAACCTCTGCCTTGACGTCCCAGTGTGCATCCCAGTTACTATTGATTGTGCGTCCGTCATCAATGATTCTGCCGTCGAGCTTTGTCCCAAGGAGGTTCGACATGAAGTAGTACGCATTGCGGCGGTCACAGTAGGTGTCGAGGATGAGCTCAAACGAATCATCCATGTACACGCCACCGTCACGCTGGTTTGTTGCTGCTTGTAGTGCATCCGGTTTGTCCTCAGACATGCGGATGCCGAAATAGATCTTCTCATCATCGTAGCATACATATACGTAGGTCTGCTGCGTAACCTCGGCACCGGGATTCGGTTCTACCATGATGAAGTCAGTGGCGGTTGAACAGCACTGCCAGCACGAATCAGAAAGAACGCCATCAATAACCGGTGGTTCTGCTGTGTAAACCGCGGTCACAATTGGCATCTGTACCTGTGCGAATGTCACGTATGGAGCAACAATACAGAACAGCACAAATGTTTCATAAATTACACGCTTCATATCCACAAATCCTCCTCACACTGTGACTATGATAGGGATTGTGCTGTTTTCGTCAAGGGAAAATTGAGGTGAGGGCTTAAGCGAACAGCAATCTCTGCGCTACACAAATACCGCATGTGGACACCGAGTACATAGACGTATGAGGTAAAAAGCTGAGCTGTCATTGCGAACCCTGCTCGTTATCTTTCAAACGATCAGGGTGTGGCAATCTCATTAAAGGTCGTGAGATTACTTCGTCGCTCTCTCGACTTATCTCGAGACAAGTGCGCTCCTCGTAATGACATTTTTCGTTGGTGCCTGTGATGGTGTATTAGTTACTGTACAAAGTTGAAGTAATCAATTCTGAGAAAAAGTGTTTTTGTGTTTGTACATCTCCCGGTCGGCGACAGTAATGAGCTGATCAATGAATTTCTCATCGGCGGGATCATATTCTGCAAATCCGCGGCTGAGCGTGATTGCGTACGGCTTTTTCTTGCTTTCATTGAATTGTTTCACTTTATCTACAATACGCATCCAAATAATATCGTTCTTATCAAGGGAACACTGTGGTAGAACCAACAAGAATTCATCGCCGCCGAGCCGGCAAATGATGTCAACCCTGCGCAGTGATTCGCGCAAGAATTTCGCTACAAATTTCAGTGCCTCATCACCTTCATGATGACCATATGTGTCATTGATGTCTTTCAAACCATTCACATCTACATAGCAAATCGTCAGTCGCGAATTATTCCGCTTTGATAGCTGCAATTGTTTACCAAAAAGCAGCAGTCCGGAACCACGGTTGAGGAGACCGGTCAGAGAATCTGTCGTCGCAAGCATCCTCAGCTCCTCTTCTGCTCTTTTGCGTTCGGTGATGTCACGAACAATCTCCTGAATAATTGACTTACCACCGACCATCGTCACCGATGCAGTGATATGAACTGGTTTTATCGCACCGGATTTCGTGATCACTTCGGCTTCATCATCAGTAATGCCCTTTTCTTCTATTTGTTTCTTAAACATCTGAATGTAGTGCTCCACCTTGTCGGCCGGATGCAGTGAAGCACGGTGACTACCAATAATTTCGCTCCGACTTTTTCCGAGCAGTTCTTCTGCTGCTTTGTTGCAGTTGGTAATAAGCTCTGTCTCGAGGTCTGCCCAGAAAATTGCATCCTTTGCATTTTCAAACAGCTGTTTGAATTTTTCCTCACTCTCCTGCAGTGCCACTTCTGCCGATATGCGTTCGCTCATATCGCGGATTATCTCCTGGATAATAGATGTGTCATCAATCCGTGACACTGAGGCAGTTATGAAAACAGACTTTATCTTTCGCGCGCTCGTAATAATCTCAGCATCAGCTTTGTATGCGCCTTTCTGATCAATCGCCGTCTTGAATAACTTCGTGTAGTGCTCTGCCTTTTCTGGTGGGTATAGCTGGGTGCGGAGATTACCGACCATCTCCTCTTTCTTCCTGCCTATGAGCAATTCCGCTGCTTTGTTGCAGTTCTTGATCAACCCGGTCTCGCGGTCTGTCCAGAAGATGGCATCTTTGGCGTCTTCAAAGAGGCGCTTGAATCGCGTCTCACTCTCACGGAGTGCTTGGTCACTGCGTCGCCGCTCTGTGATATCACGGGCAATCAGCTGGATAATTGGCTGCTCACCCACTCTCGTCACCGATGCGGTTATGTGAGCTAATTTGATCACACCCTTCTTTGTGATAATATCGGCTTCATAATCAACGGTTCTCTTATCCTTGAGTTGACCTTGAAAAATGAGACCATATTCCTTTACCTTATCGAGAGGGTGTAGCGTCGTACGGTGAGTCCCAATGATTTCCCCCCTGACTTTGTCCAGAAGCAACTCTGCAGACTTATTGCAATTGATAATCAATCCACTCTCGGGATCAACCCAGAAGATTGCGTCCTTTGCATTCTCAAAAATAAGCCTGAACCGTTCTTCGCTCTCCCTCAACGCCCGTTCGTCAAGCTTGGAGAGCATATCGAATTGACCCTTTGCCTTTTCAATAAATGTCCTCACTATCCGCTGAGCAGTTTCTGGATCCAACAACACTTCCCTCAGTACTTCCTGCCACATGATCGCGTGAGACCGCCCATCGACACTGCGCGGCTCAGCGATGTCTTCTTGGACCTCCTCACGGGTCGAACTGCCAAGGTCTCGTTCAAGGCCTGCTATGCGCTGACGCAGTATGTCCAGTTCCTCAACCAGCTGTTCCTTGGTCTTATCGTCGTCTTGCATTACCCACCTCAAACACCGTAGCGTTACTCGCCATGCATACACAACATGCGAGCATGTGCACTGTG
>DAOVBK010000129.1 GCA_030670605.1 Candidatus Stahliibacteriota bacterium | reverse complement strand
CAATAACCCAAGAGCCAATAACCCAAGAACCAGCTCCAGAACCAGAGGTACAGGAAGAACCAGAAAAGCAGGCACAGGAAGAACCAGAAAAGCCGACCCCGACTCCAAGCGAAACGGATGAGCCGATCGTGCCTGACCAAGAGCACATATCCGCAGAAACAATTGACAGTGAAGAAATATTGAAACTCATTGAAACACCGCACGCTGAAGAACCAGTACAAAAACCAGAGGTTCCTGAAGAAGCAGAGGACATTATCATAGAACGGACGGGTGCAGTTGAACCGTCCCAATCTGAAACACCACAGGAACAAGCGACGCCAAGCGTTCCTGAACCCGTGCAAGAGCAAACATCACAACCGCCACAAGAAGAAACAGAAACACCGGCTGAAGACATCGAAAAAGCTGAAGATGTTGGCACACCAGCCGAAGAACCACCCGCGCCACAAGAGTCTTCAACTGAACAGCCGCGAAAGCCAGAGAAACCAAAAGAAGAGGATTTTCAGTCGTTCAAAGATTGGCTTTCAGGACTTCTTAAATGAGACTCAAGAACATCGAGAAACTTGTAAAAGTACTCGAGAATAGTATCGTCGCTGAGATCGAAGTGACTGATATGTGGGGTCGAAAGGTGCGCATCAGCAAATCAACAAACAACACTCCTGCGCAAACTGTCGCACAAACACCGACAACACAGGCACGTCCTGAGAACGTCGTGCACCGCGAAGAAAAAGCAGCGGAAACACTTCCCCCGAATACTGCGGCGATACATTCACCCATTGTTGGTACATTCTACCGGGCACCTGCTCCTGATGCACAGCAGTACGTCGAGGTAGGTGATGTTGTAAAACCTGGTCAAGTTGTCTGTATTGTTGAAGCGATGCAATTGATGAATGAGATCGAATCGGATATCGCAGGTAAGATCGTGAAGATCCTTGCCAAGAATGAGGACCCGGTTGAATACAACCAAGAATTGTTCTTGGTTGAAAAAATGTAATATGTACCAAAGAAGAGGCTGACTATGGAATTGAAAACACTCTGGGAAAAAATGATGAAGGTCAATGCATCTGACTTGCATCTCAAAGCTAATGCCACCCCTGTCTTCAGAATCAATGGTAAACTGGTATCAGAAAAAGGCGAATCCTTAACACCTGAAATCCTGAAATCATGGTCATACAAGCTCATGACGCCATCCCAGCAGCAGACATTCGAACGCATGAAGGAAATGGATTTCGCAATCAGTGTCCGCGGCATAGGCAGATTCAGAGTTAATGTTTTTCTGCAAAGAGGAAGCATTGCAGTCGCAATGAGAGCAATCCCAATCTCTGTACGCAGAATCGAAGAATTGAACCTTCCACTCATTCTCAAGGACCTCGCCCTGAAGCCACGTGGTCTTGTCCTCTGTACCGGGACAACAGGAAGTGGCAAATCAACAACACTCGCTGCCATGATCGAACATGTAAACGAAAACGTCTCCCGACACATCATTACGATCGAAGATCCAATTGAGTATCTGTTCCGCGACAACCTCTCGATTATCTGCCAGCGTGAAGTACTTATGGACACAACCTCGTTTTCAATGGCTCTCAAACACATCCTCCGCCAGGACCCTGACGTCATCCTCATCGGAGAGATCCGGGACCGAGAAACCATGGACGTAGCGCTCAAGGCTGCTGATACAGGTCATCTGTTGATGTCCACGCTCCACACACTCAATGCGACTGAAACGATCAACCGAATCATCTCATTCTATCCACCTCACCAGCATCAACATGTGAGAGTGCTATTAGCAACCACACTCGTAGGTGTTGTTTCACTGCGATTGTTGCCGCGCGCTGATGGTAAGGGAAGAATACCTGCCGTGGAAATCCTTTTGTCAACACCAACGATCAAAGAATATCTCCTTGATCCGGTAAAGACCATGTTGACACAATCAGCCATCGAAGAAGGCTATGGTCAATATGGCATGCAGACATTTGACCAATCAATATTCAAACTCTACAAAGATGGCATGATCACATACGATGATGCAATACAGGCAGTCACTAATCCTGATGAGTTCAAACTCCGGCTTGTCGGCATTGAGGCAACTGCTGAGCGCGGCTGGGAAGCATTCGACAAAAAATAAAGCACTCACATACACGCATACCGTTACGGTTATTCGTTGATTTCACTCGATGAAATTTGATAAAATCCTTATCGCGAATCGCGGTGAAATAGCAATCCGCATCATCCGCGCTGCCAAGGAACTCAAGCTAAAGACGGTTGCAATCTATTCTGAAGCAGACAGTGATGCCCTTCATACCAAACTCGCGGACGAAGCAGTCTGCATTGGTCCTGCGCCGAGCAAACAGAGTTATCTGAACATGACGAGCATTATTAGTGCTGCGGAAATCAGCGGCGCCCAGGCAATTCATCCAGGCTACGGTTTTCTCGCTGAAAACCCTGACTTCGTTGAGATCTGTGAATCGTGCGGCATCACCTTTATTGGTCCAACGCCAGAACATGTGCGGCTCATGGGCGATAAGATCAAAGCAAAGACGACTATGAGCAAAGCCGGTATCAAAGGGATTCCGGGAAGCGACGGCGCCATAGCGGTATTCAAAGAAGCACAACCGATCGTCAAGCGTATCGGTTTCCCGGTCATACTCAAGGCTGCATCAGGTGGTGGTGGCAAAGGTATGCGAATCGCACACAACAATGCGGAACTCGAGTCGGGTTTTCGCATTGCGCAGGCTGAAGCAAAGGCTGCATTTGGTGATAATCGAATCTATGTCGAGAAGTACATCGCACGCCCGCGCCACATCGAAGTTCAGATACTCGCTGACAACTTCGGCAACGTTGTTGCGCTCGGCGAACGGGAGTGCTCAATACAGCGCAGACATCAGAAACTTGTCGAAGAATCTCCTTCACCAGTTGTGGATAAAGCCATCAGGAGAAAATTGCTCACGTCTGCAGCCAAAGCAGCATCGAATATCGGCTATCGATCTGCTGGTACGATTGAATTCCTCATGGACGAGAAAAAGAACTTCCACTTCATGGAGATGAATACGCGTATACAAGTAGAACATCCAGTCACCGAGATGGTCACAGGTGTTGACCTACTCAAGGAACAAATAAAAATCGCGCTCGGTGAGAAAATTACAATTAAGCAGAAAAACTTCGCACTCAGAGGGCATGCAATCGAATGCCGAATAAACGCAGAAGACCCGAGCCGTAATTTTATGCCGACACCAGGGACAATCACCTTTTTCCATATGCCACAAGGTCTCGGTGTCCGTTTTGATACACATATCTTTGCCGGTTATACTATCCCCCGTATGTATGATTCTCTCCTCGGCAAGCTTATCTGCCACGGTAATTCACGGACCGAGGCGATTGCCCGCATGAGGCAGGCATTGGGTGAACTCGTCATTGAAGGCATAGCGACGACCGCGCCGTTTCATCTAAAAATCATGGATAACAAGAAATTCATTGCCGGCGACATCTCAACACATTTCATAGAAGATATAACCTCTTAGTTGGATAGTTACATAGCTGTATTGTTTCATAGCTACCAACTATCCAACCATATAACCATTCAACTGCCACTTGACATTTAGTCAAGTGTGTATACAATATTCCATGCTGATCGAAGACAACTGGCGAAAACTCATCCCTGAACAAATACTGAATGCTCCAGATTTTGCTGGTGTCTATGAACTTGCTGGTATTCTTCAAGCCTTACTGTACATCGGGCACACCGAAAGCCTCGCACGGACTATTGCACAAATCCACGATAAGAAAGAATCTGAATTCCCGACCGTATCATTTTTCAGATTTCATGCCACACAGGAGCACGAAAAAGAATACAATGAGTTGATCGAAGAATACAAGCAAAAACACAACGCCTTACCACCGATTAACAAACAGCGAAATAGTCATTAGGCTTTTGCCATCATTAGTCTTGTTGTCTGATAGTCCTATTGTCTCATAGTCATATCATCTGTTCCGACTATACGACCATCCAACAATCAGACGAGTCCTTGTGGGAGGAGCGTCTTTATCTCGACCGACGTGGTTGGAGAGACTAGCTCCGAATATCGCAACAACCACCTTCGGCGGAAACCCCAAATTCTAAACACTAAATTCTACAATGCATAAGGTCATTCGCTTCGTGACCTATTCACCATTGACAATTTACCGTCTTCTCTTTTGCCTTTTTACTTCTCCCCTCATATCCTGATCTTCTGATGCCCTGATATCCCATTCCTACTTTTGCCTTTTGACTTGTGCCTTGTGCCCTTTGCCTTGTGCCCTGATGTCATGATATCCTAGTCGCCTGATACCCTTCCCACTTTTGCCCTTCACCTTTTTCCTCTCCTCCTCCTGAGGCGAACACAGCTCTACAGGGCAAGGAAACCTCAAAGACGAATACTCAATTGCCTTGGTTGCCCTGTTGTCGTGTTGCCGTGATGCGTCTTCAATTGCTCCGCATCAAGAGCGTGAGTTCTTCCGCAGGAACTCTCGTTCCTACGAGAACGAAGTCGACCAAAGGTCGGAACCATCAGTGCCTTCAATTACCATGGAATCATGGGGTCAGACCCGACACTTTGTTTATGCACCTGTTTCTTATAAGATGCGGAAGATTGTCTCGTTTCACGGGTCTGACCCCATCAACCCTTCTCTTACGAGTACGAATGACGACATACGATTACAACCGCCTTTTGCCACTGTTATTGCAAGCCGCAACAGGGGGCGTGGTAATCTCCCATCATGTCATATTGATATGTGTGCATATGCACAATTGCACACTTTGATATGTTTCGATTTGGAATTGGGTCTTGATACTCGGAGTTTGTCATTGGACACTATCCCAGGTATCCTGTTATCCTAATATCCCCATCCTGATCTTCTAATAGCCTGATATTCTTTTGCTTTTGACTTTCTACTTCTGACTTCTTACTTTTTACTTCTGCTCAATCATCCCTTTCATCGGTACGAACCGAACCGGGATCAATGATGTTTCTTCAAGTTCCCCTTCCTTCTTCTCAAACAAGGTCAGCATTTGAAAATCTTCGCCCAGTGGAACAACAAGGCGCCCGCCATCGGCAAGCTGTTCGATGAGTGGCTGAGGCACGTCCGGAGGCGCACACGTTATGATAATTGCATCAAATCCATACCCATTCGTAAAATTCTCACAGGCAGCAATCAAATTCTCGTCATTTCTACGAAGGGCCTTATCTGCAGCCGTTTCATTAGCCAACATTACCAGGTTTTCGTCCAGATCAATACCAAAAAC